>JAFYVO010000216.1 GCA_017549085.1 Thermoguttaceae bacterium | reverse complement strand
GAGCGAAAGGAGCGCGCAGGAACGAATCGTTGCTAAAACGAGTAACCGTCGCTCTTTACGTCGAGCGGCGCGTCGGAGCGTCGGCGCCAATAAACGAAGGGCCGAGAAGGGAACGCGCGGCGGAGGCGTCGTCGGACGACGGCGTCGGAGAAGAAGCCAAGGAAGCGCGAGCGTCGTCAGCGCGACAAGAGCCCAAGGGGTTTGCATTGCAAGTCGTTTAATCGTCGTGGTTGCGTAGGTCGCGGTTGAGAAGAAGCGCGAAAAAAATCCGCTCCGACAAGTAATTATATCGGAGCGGATTTTTGCGTCAAGCGCTAACGCTTAACAATGTAAAGCGCGACCGCGATTCAAGTTGCGCAATCATTTCAGGCCGGACGCCGCTTTCATCACGTTGAAAACGTCGCTGTTGTAAATGAAGTCGCCGCTGAAGTCCCACATATCGGCGGCGGTTTCGTCGTTGCCGCGAACCAATTCGTTGGCGATTTCCGCGCCTTGGCCCTTCGCGTAGAACGGAACGAGCCAGTGCGAGTGGCCGGACGAAAGGTATTGAACTTCCGGGCATTCGCCGATATCCGATTCTTCGAGTTCCGCGAATTCATTGAATTCGTCTTTTTTCGGGTCGAATTTGCCGTTTTCGTCCATATCTTCGAACGTGCCCGCGCCCCAAATGCAACCGGTTTCGTGGTCGGAGGTAACGATCATAATCGTGTCGTCCCACGACGAGTATTTTTCGACCCATTCGATCGCGGCGTCGATCGCTTTCGAGAAGGAAGCGTGTTCGAGCGCCGAGTTTTGCGCGTTGCGACCGTGGTTCGCGTGGTCGATCGCGCCGCCTTCGACCATCAGGTAGAAGCCTTTGTCGTTTTGCGCCAAGACGTTAAGCGCGCCGAGGGTCATTTCGGTCAGCGTCGGGGTGTTGGCGATCGCTTCCGCAGAATAACGTTCTTCGACGAACGATTCGTCGTCGGCGAAACCGTCGATCGGGAGCATATCGCCGTTGTCGCGGCCAATGCCGAGGATTTTCTTCGGAAGGTCGGTCGGGTTCGTGTCCGGGGTTTTCTTGGCCAATTCGGCGAACTTTTCGCGTTCGTCGATGAACTTCCAACCCTTGTAACCGTTGTCTTTAGAGACGGCTTCCCAAACTTCGCGCCCGCCGACGAATTGGTAATTGAGGTCTTCCGGCTTCTTGTTAATTTTGGAACCGCGGTTGTAAGCCGGGTGTCCGGCGCCGAAGAGAACGGTCAACGGGAGGTCGTTGATTTGCTCTTTCGAGATTTCTTCGTAGTTGCCGCGATTGATGTTGTGCGCGCTCGTGGCGGCCGGGGTGGCGTGCGAAATTTGGACGGTCGTAACGACGCCGACCGAACGTCCGGCGCGGTAGTTAATATCGGCGAAGTTTTCGAGTTTTTTGCCGTCTTTGGAGTAACCGATGCGACCGCTTTGCGTTTTAACGCCGGTGTTCAGCGCGGTGCCGGACGCGGCGGAGTCGGTGGTCGGGCAGTTTTCTTGGAGACGGTGCATCGCCGCTTCCGGGCCTTCCCAAATTTTGCCGACCGGGTACCCGTCGTCTTTTTTCGGGTCGTATTTGTCGGTCGCGCAGAAGGTCGCCGAGCCGAGTTGAACCGGGAACTTGTGGTACGATTGCGCGCCGGCTTCGCCGTAACGCCAGTAAGTCCCGAGAAGATCGGAGTTAAAGCCCATGCCGTCGCCGATGAAGAGGATGACGTTCTTCGCTTTTTTCGCTTCTTGCGCCGTCGCCGCGTCAAAAGCGGACGCGCTCAACGCCAACGCGAGCGTCGCAACGACGCCCCAACCGAATACTTTTTTCATTGATTAGACTCCTTGTGTATCTTTTCGCCGACGCGTTTCGGGTCGTTCCGACGTCGCGGCTTTACACTATTTTACCCGATTTTCCCGAATTGTTAAACGGTTCTTCCTTATTTTTTTTCGAAAAAAAGCGAATTTTTATCGGCTAATTCGACTTTCGAGCCGCGCAAACCGAGAACGAGGAAACGCAAAACCGGAACGCGGCGGACGGCGAAGTAAGTCGCGTAGGAACCAGCGAAAGCGGCGACGGTTACGAGCGCGATTTCGACGGCTTCCGGAATGTCGCAAAGGCGGGCGACAAGGAGCGTCGCGGCGTATACGAAGAACATATGGAAGACGTAAAGGCCGAAATTCGTTTGCGCGAGGAACGTCGAAAGACGCGTCGGGCGATCGACGTAACGCTTGGCGAAACCGAGGATTGCGAGCGTCGCCGTCCAAGCGTAAACGTTAGTTGACCAATGTCGCAAAACGGACGCGTCGGCGTAGTTGCCGCCAAAGAAGCGTCGGAAGTAAAGAACGCCGAAGGAAATCGCGCAAACGCCCCAAAATAAACGGGTTCGGACGAGCGCCGCTTCGACGCTCGGGCGCCAAAAAACGAAATAACCAAGGAAAAACGCAAAGCCGTAAATCCCGACGCGGTAAACGGTTATCAGCGGCGCGTTCAAAATTTGCGCCGACCCCCAAACGCCGAACGTCGCCGCGACGAAGAAAAGCGTCCAAGCGAACGTCGAGCGACGGGACGCCGCCCCGGAATTTTGAAGAGATGTAACGTTCGTGATCGCAACAGTTGCGCGGTTCGTCGAACGTCGACGGCAAAGGACGAGGAGCGCCGAGTAAAGGAAAAGGAGTTGCGCGAACCAAAGGGGGCCCTGCCCGTCGAGGACGCAAACGATCGGGAAAACGAACGGCGGAATCGACGGATCGACGAGGCCCGGCGCGGAGGCGGTCGTCAAAACGCCGAGCGTCCAAGAGTGGAACGCGAGAACGCCAAGCGTCGACGGGACAAGGAGTTTCGTCGTGCGCTCGCTGAAAAATTCGCGGTTCGAGCGGCGGTTCAGCGAAAGCCGCGCCGAGATTCCGGCGACCAAAAAGAGCGAAAACATCAGCCAAGGGTAAACGAACGTCGCGAACGCGTCGCCGAAACCGGGGCCGCTCGTCGGGAGGAGACCGCCGAAACCGAGAACGTGGTTGCGAGCGAAGAAGACGTGGTAAACGACGACCAAAACGACCGTCGCGCCGCGGATAAAGTCGAGGTAATGGGAACGCATCGTAAGCGTCGAGTCGGCAAAGGGTTGCGGTTTCATCGGCGGAGTCCTTTCGGCGTCGGCGGGCGGAGCGGAAAACGACGGACGAAACGTCGGCGTTTCGTTTTATTGTACGCGGCACGGCGCCGCTTTGCAACGGGAACGCGGAAGAAATTTCGCGAAAAAAACGATCGTCAAGGAAAAACGCCGCAAGAAAAGAAAAAACGTCGAACGCGAACCCGCTAAAACGAGTCGCGCTCGACGCTTTCAGTTTAACCGCTAGCGGTCAAAAGCGTTAGTCTTGCTTTTGATCCGTTTCGCCGCGTTCTTTCAAAACGGCGCGACGGCTGAGTTTAACGCGGTTTTGGTCGTCGATCGCGATGACCTTCACGTCAAACTTGTCGCCGAGTTTGCAGAAGTTTTGAATGTTGTCGACGTATTCGTCGGACAGTTCGCTGATGTGGCACAAGCCGTCGCGACCCGGCAAAATTTCGATGAACGCGCCGAAGTTTTGAATGCTCGTAACGACGCCTTCGTAAATTTTGCCGAGTTCGACCGTCGCGGTGAGGCGGGAAATTTCCTTCAACGCGGCTTCGGCGCTCGCTTGGTCGTTCGAAGCGACGTTGACCGAACCGTCGTTGTCGATTTCGATCGAAGCGCCGGTCGCGTCTTGAATCGCGCGGATCGTCTTGCCGCCCGGGCCGATGAGGAGCCCGATTTTGTCCGGGTCGATCTTCGTGCGAAGGAGACGCGGGGCGTATTCGGAAATCTTTTCGGCCGGACGCGGCGCGGCGGCGAGCATCTTGCGCAAGATGCCGATGCGCGCTTCGCGAGCTTGCTTGAGCGTTTGCGCGACGATTTCTTTCGAAATACCGTTCGTCTTGAGGTCGAGTTGGATGCCCGTAACGCCGTTTTGCGTCCCGGCGACTTTGAAGTCCATATCGCCGTAGTGGTCTTCGTCGCCCATAATGTCGGTGATCGTGATCCAACGGCCGTCTTCTTCTTTGACGAGACCGATCGAGATACCGGCGACCGGGTTCGAAATCGGAACGCCCGCCGCCATCAAACCGAGGGTCGCGCCGCAGACGGTCGCCATCGAGCTGGAACCGTTCGACTCGAGAATGTCGGAGATGACGCGCACCGTGTACGGGAATTCGTCGGCGTCCGGAAGAACGGGCTTGACGCTGCGTTCGGCCAACGCGCCGTGCCCGTATTCGCGACGACCGACGCCGCGGTACGGCTTGCATTCGCCGACCGAGTACGGCGGGAAGTTGTAGTCGAGCATAAAGCGCTTCGTGTATTCGTCGAAGAGACCTTCGACGCGTTGTTCGTCTTTCGCCGTCCCAAGCGTAACGGTGATAAGGGCTTGCGTTTCGCCGCGGGAGAAGAGGGCGGAACCGTGAACGCGCGGCAACACGTCGACGCGGCATTCGATCGGGCGGACTTCCTTAACGCCGCGACCGTCGAGACGTTCCTTCGAGAGGATGATGTCGCGGACGACGCGTTCGACGAAATCGTTGAAGGCGACTTCGAAGTATTCCGGCGCGAAGAAGTTCGGTTCGTCGGATTCTTCGTCGGTTTCGACGATCAACTCGGCGCGGGCCTTGTCTTTAACGAGCGCGCAGGCTTCGGCGCGGGCGAGTTTGCCGGCGGTTTTCTTCGCGGCGCGGAACTCGTCGTAGAATTTTTCCATCAACGCGTCGTACATCGGCGTCGTGTTCATCGGCTCGAACGACATTTTTTCCGGCGCGACTTTGGCGACGAGTTCGAGCTGAAGTTCGCAGATTTGACGGATGTACTTGTGCGCCGTCATAATCGCTTCGAACATCTTCGGTTCCGGGAGTTCGCGGGCGAAACCTTCGATCATAAGGACGGAGTCCATATTCCCGGAGACGATGAGGTCGAGTTCGCTATTTTCGAGTTGGTCGACCGTCGGGAAGACGATGAATTCGTCGTCGACGCAAGCCAAGCGGACGGAGCCGAGCGGGCCGTCGAACGGAAGCGGGCTAATTTGGAGCGCCGCCGACGCGCCGTTCATCGCGATGACGTCCGGGTCGACGCGTTGGTCGCTGGCCAAAACGTTGGCGAAAATTTGGACGTCGTTGTAGAACCCTTTCGGGAAGAGCGGACGAATCGGGCGGTCGATAAGACGAGCGGTGAGAACTTCTTTCAAGCCCGGGCGACCTTCGCGTTTCAGGAAGCCGCCGGGGAATTTACCCGCCGCGGCGACGCGTTCGCGGTAATCGCAGGTCAACGGGAAGAAGTCCGCGCCCGGTTTGCTCGGAGCGGTCGTCGTCGCGCAGAGGACGCAAACGTCGTCGTAGCCGATGAGGCAGCTGCCGTGCGCTTGTTTCGCGAGTTCGCCCGTTTCGATCCAAAATAAACCGGCGCCAATTTGTTTTTCGACTCTAATTTTCAACTTTTTACCTTTTTCTTTTCTACTAACCCGTCGGAACCTGCTTCGTCCGCCGAGCCAAATGCGAGAAGCCGCGTCGACTTCTTCAAGGGAGAGCGCGTCGAATCAACGACGACGAATGAAACGCGAAGTTTAAGCGTCGCAATAGGTTGGCGGCGAAATCAAACGCCGAAACCAAAAACGCGCTCTTCTTTTAATTTATTTAACGAACGGTAAACGCCGCGTCTCGGAGGACGCTTTTACCGTTCCGCTTTTGGAGGAAACGTCGCGACAAACGGAGAAACGCAACTTTAAAAAACGGCGCGTTTTACGTCGTTTGGCGGCTTTTCCGAAG
>JAFYVO010000215.1 GCA_017549085.1 Thermoguttaceae bacterium | reverse complement strand
CTCGGCGTCGAGGCGGATAAAGCGCAAAATTGGGCGGTCGAAGCGTTGACCGAGATGAGCAAAAAGGGAAAAAAAGAAGGCCAGTCGGCAGTCGCGCTTTACCTTTCGCCGTTGGAAATTAAAACGATCGCGGAAGAGTTGATTAAATCGGCGGCGGAATCGAAAAAGGGAGAAATTGATAAAAAGGTTGTCGCCAAATCGGTTAAGAGCGCGCAACGCCGCGACTTTGCCGACATTTCGATTTTCGGACGAATGGTAGCCGACGATCATACGCTTATGCTCGAAGGCGCCGGGATGTTTGCTCATGCGCTGTCGACGCACGAAGCGGCGAACGAAATCGACTTTTTCTCCGCGGTCGACGACACGAAACCGACCGACGACGCCGGCGCCGGGCACATCGGCGTCCTTGAAGCTAACTCCGCTTGCTACTATCGTTACATTGGCTTGAACGTCGATTTGCTCTTCGACGACGCGCACCTTGGCAAGGTCGACGTCGAGCATAAAAAAGCGACGCTTAAAGCGTTTCTCCGCGCCGTTTTGGAGGCGGTTCCGAAAGCGCGCAAGAACTCGATGTTCGGTTACTCCTTGCCGGAATACGCTTTAGGGGTGGTGCGCAAAGGTCAGCCGTTGTCGTTGGTCAACGCGTTCGAAACGCCTGTTACGCCGGGTAAAGACGGCGGTTATCTTAAAAAATCGGTCGAGGCGCTCGAAAAGCATCGCGACAAATTGAACGCGACGTACGGGCTTGAAAAGCAAATCGGTTGCGAAGCTAAGTTGAGCGAAGACAAACCGTTGGACGCTTGGATCGACGAAATCGTCGCCGCCGCGTTGGGGGAATGAAACGTCGATGAAAAAGAAGTTTTTAGCCCTTTACTTTGACGCGCCGTCGATGGCGTTCGGGTTTGAGAGTCGGCACGACCGCCGAGGAACCGCGCCCTTTCCTACCCGAAGCGCCGTAACGGGAATACTTTGCGCCGCGGCCGGAGTCGAGCGCGGCGACGAAGCGTTTCTCGCGAAAATGGCGGCCCTCGAAATGGTCGCGTTGGAGCTACCGCGCGTCGTCGAAAAGTGGAAAGACGGTAAGTTCGGCAAAACAAGACTTTCCGCGTCGAATTTGCTTGACTATCACACCGTCGGCGGCGGGTACGAGAAAAGCGACGAACGTCAGAAAATGCAAATTCCTCGAACGGCCGACGGTAAGGTCGGCGGAACCGCGTTGAGCTATCGCGAGTACCTAACCGACGTAAAGTTCGGCGTTATCGTCGGCGGCGACGCGGAAACGATCGAAGCGTTGGCGGCGAAATTAGTCGATCCCGTTTGGGGCGTTTGGTTCGGCCGCAAATGTTGCGTTCCCGCAAGTCCGCTTGCGCAAGGCGTTTACGGCGACAAAGCGAGCGCGGCGCGGCGACTCTTCGAGTTGAGCGAAATCGTCGAACTGCCGGAAAACGAGCGCGGCTATCGTTTGATTCGCGACGCAAAACCGGGCGACGACGAAGCGCAAGTTCTTTACGACGTTCCTGTTACGTTTGAACGGACGCGGCGCGGACTCGGCGAAGAGTTTAAACGGCGACTCGTTGTCGTAATGAAGCGGGATTACGACGACCCGAACGCTTTCGAGGAAGATTTCGGGGAGTAAAATGCCGATTTTCGAAAAACCGTCGCGCGACTCTTTGCCGCATTGCGACGAGCGTTGGACGCCGATCTACTTGGAACGCGGTCGTTTAGAAGTCGACGACTCGAGCGTCAAGTGGATCGGCGCCGACCGAACCGTTTTTCGCGTTCCCATCGCGACCGTTTCCGCGCTCGTTTTGGGGCCGGGAACGACCGTAACGCACGCCGCCGTCAAGGCTTGCGCCGAGTGTAACACGCCGATTATTTGGTCGGGCGAGCAGGGGACGCGATTCTACGCTTGCGGGATTTCGCCGACTCACGACAACGCGAACGCCAAGAAACACGCCGAACTTTACGCGTCGCGCAAGTCGCGAACGGAAGTCGCTAAACGTATGTTCTTACAACGCTTTCCGCAAGAAATCGTCGAGGGAAAAACGATTGAGTCGCTTCGCGGTTTGGAGGGGAAACGCGTCAAGGCGTTGTACGCCGAGATGGGCGAGCGCTACGGCGTGCAGTGGAAAGGGCGTAATTACGATACGTCGCATTGGGATTTGGCCGACGGTATTAATCGCGCGATTTCCGCCGCAAACGCTTCGCTGTACGCGTTTTGCGCTGCGTTCGTCGTCGGGATGGGCTTTTTGCCGCAACTTGGTTTCATCCACAAGACCGGTTCGCTTCCGTTTGTGTACGACGTCGCCGACGTTTACAAACCGGAAACGACGTTAGAGGCGGCGTTTCAAGCGCTTAGCGTCGACCCGAACGCCGACGAAACGCAGGTGTTAACGCTGTTAAAGCAAAAGATCGAAGCCGCAAAGTTGGCGCGTCGCATCCCGAAGGATATTTATCGCTGGCTCGGTTTGAAGGAGGGAAAGACGAGCGAAATTTTGTGAGTGTTGCGTAAGTCGCGTTAAATCAAAGGTTGTGGTTGAGGGCGGGAAATGACGGTTATTGTAATCAACGACGCGCCGCCGGCGATTCGCGGTTATCTAAAGCGTTGGTTTATCGAGCCTAAGCCGAACGTGTTTGTCGGAACGGTCAATCGCCGCGTTCGCCAACGCGTTCTGGAGTACGCTCGACGCAACGCTCCGGGAATCGGCTTATTGACGATTAGTTCCGACAATAGTTCGCAAGGCTTTGAAATAGAAGCGTTTGGCGAAACGGATCGCCGACCGACGCGTATTTGCGGAATGAACTTAATCGCCGAAAAATGGAGCGAGGAAGAGGAAAACGGCGAGGATTAAACGCGGTAAGTCGTAGAAAAACAAACGTTTAAACTGGCAAGACGGGCGCGAATGCAAATTTCGACGTCGTCAAGGCGTCGCAACGTTGAGGGAAGTCGATATATGCTTAGACTTACATTTTGCGGAATGGGCGGTCTTGACGTCGACGCCGAACGTCGGCTTTGGAAAATGGGCGTTTACTGTTGGGACGATTTTCGACGATTGCGCCGAGCTCCGTTTTCCGCGTCGCGCACTCGACTGATTTTAAACGACTTAGACGAAGCGGAGCGTCGCTTGGCGTTGGGAAGGAAGGGCGTTCGTTGGTTTTACGCTAAGACGCCGCCGTCGCAATATTGCCGTCTTCTTGTTAACTTCCGAGAAATAGCGGTTTATTTCGACGTCGAGACGACCGGCTTGGAGTCGGACGCGCAAATCACGACGGCGACGTTTTTCGACGGCGTTTCTTTTCGGACGTTTACGCGCGGCGACAATCTTAACGACGCGGCGTCGTATTTTAGCGAAATTGCGTTGATGACAACGTATAACGGAACGGCTTTCGACGCGCCGTTGGCGCGTCGCGAGTGGGGCGGCGATTGGAACGGCGTTCATATCGATTTGCGTAAAACGTTGAACGACTGGGGAATACGCGGAGGTTTGAAGCGCGCGGCGGCGGTTTTGGGCGTCGAGCGTCGCGAGGCGCCGGAAATTTCGACGGGCGCGGAAGCGGCGGAGCTTTGGCGGCGTTGGACCGATTTTGGCGACGCCGAGTCGCTTGATTTGCTTTGGCGTTATAATCGCGACGACGTCCGGACGCTTGCCGAAATTGCTCGAATTTTATGCGACGAATCGATGAGCGGAAACATTTTTTATCGTTCGTTTTCCTGAGCGGTTGTCGGCGTTCGAGGCGGCGCGTCGGACTTATCGTCGAGCTTTAACGTGGTTTGGACGCGGTTTTGTGCGACGCGTTTTTAATCGTCGTCGGAGTTTAGCGGCGCGGGGCGGTTGGAGCGAGGCGGAGAGCGCGTCGCGTGGAATTGGCGTTTATCGCAAGTCGGCGAAATTGCAAAATAACGTTGTCGCGTCGAATTTAGCGCTTGCGTTTAGCGGAATTTTTCATATAATAATTTTGCGTGGCGATTTTTTTCCGCGCGCCAATCTTTCTTCTGGCCGTGCGAGATGATTTTTGGACGCTATATACGCAAGGAGTTTTCTTTTTTTGTTGTGTATTTAGGTCTTTTCCCCACACACGTGGGGATGCTCCG
>JAFYVO010000214.1 GCA_017549085.1 Thermoguttaceae bacterium | reverse complement strand
TCGAACGGGAAGGGAACCGCCGCGCCGCTCAGTTCGTCGACGCGTTCTTGCGGTTCAAGCCGCCGCGTCATTCCGACTTTGTACACGTCTTCGCCGAAACTTCCGATATTCGACAAAATATAGACGTGCCCGGCGCGGGTTTGTTGCGCCATCGAGAGCGCCCGCGTCGCCCTCGCTTCGGCGTCGGCGAGCTTTTCCTGTAGGTCCGCGATTTCGGCGCTTTGCGCGGCGGCGTCGTCCTTCGCTCGTTCTTCCGCTTCGCGCAGACGTTCTTCAAGCGCGGCGACTTCGGCGGCTCGTTGCGCTTCCGCCGCTTCGCGCAACTGCGCTTGGAGCGCGGCCAACTCGGCGGCGCGGCGCGCTTCCTCTTTCGCTTTCGCTTCGGCGAGGGCTTTTTCGATCGCCGCCTTTTCACGCCGCGCCTTTTCTTCCTCTTCGCGCAACTTGCGTTGCAGACGCTCTTCTTCGCGAATTTGCTTCCGGATTCGCGCTTGTTCTTCGCGCTCGAACGCGGCGCGGACGGCGAGTTCGTAATCGCGCTTCAAAGCGTCGAGTTCGCGTTTTTCGTCCTCGGCGGTTATCTCGATTCCGATTTGACGACAAGACGCGATCGCGACCGAAAGTCGCTCTTTGCACGTCGCGTAATTCGTTTCGTCGAGCTTCTTCTTGTTGTGTTCGACTACTAGCGCGAAATAGGTCTTGGCGAGTTCTTCCGCCGCGACGCGAAGAACGCGTTCGCGAGTAAGACGAACGGTTTCTTCCGCGTTGAGACGATTTTCGATATTAGCGAAAAACGTTCGCGCCGTTTCAACGTCGCGTTCAAGCTCGTTTTTAGCGTCGGTTCGTTGTTTGATAAGAACGCGCTCAAACTCGACGAGTTTAGACTTGGCGGCGACAAGTTCTTCGCGAAAGGCTTGTAGTTTCCCTTGGTAGGCCGTCGCCTTTTGCGCGTAGTCGGCGAACGTTCGCTTGGCTTGTTCGAGCGTCGCTTGGTTGTGTTGGAGAATCGTTTCGGCGTCGGCGGACGGCCCGGTGGAGCGACAAAGAAAATAAACGCCGAGCCCGGAAGCGACGGCGGCGCCGATAACAAGAAGGACGACCGCGAGGCTCGAAAAACCTTCCGACGCGCCGACGATAACGACAATCCCCGCGATAAACGCGAGCGCGAGCCAAAACCAAGGCGGCGTGTTGTCGTTTGGTTTGATCGGCGCTTCGCGCGTTAAAAAAGGAGGATTGGGAATCGGTTCTTCAGAGGGCGTTCTGGCTTCGACAAGTGGAACGGCGGGAAAGTCGTCTTGTCGACGCGGTTTAGGGGCGTTGGCGCCAACGTTGGGCGAGGCGGAAGATTCAACTTCGGCGAGTTCTTCTGGGAACGCTTGCTTGACCGTTTTCGCTTTTTTCCAAGTCGCCTTGCGAACGCTCGAATCGGCGCGCAACGAACCTTGGCGAATCATTGTAACGATAACCAAACGGTCGAAAGGGCCGAACTCTTTGCCTTTCTCGCTGTAATACCACATAGAAAACTCCGTAAAATGAAGGAAACAAACGCTTTCATTTTAACGGAGTTTGAAGGCTTTCGCAATACCAATTCCCGTCTGGTTGTTTGCCGCGCCGTGCGTTGACTTTTTCCTATATATAGATAAACGTATCAAGCTAAAACGGCTTTATCTCGCAAAGGTTTTAAAATCGCTTTTCCAACACAGGCGCCTTAGTTGGAGGCAGGCTCCGCAAGAGTAAAACAATCTGCTGATACTTCTTAACGGATGGGAAAAATTTTTCCTTGCGCGTCGGGGGTTCATCTTACAGTATCAGTCTTTTTCTTTTTGGAACATCCGCGCGATTTGGAATCCGCGTTCCGTCAAGCGCCCGGCGACTCCGTTCCAAGCGTTTTTTAGCATGTCGAAAAAATCGTCGCCCGCCTCGTCTTTAAAAAGATTGCAGTCGATTTTAAAATTAGAAGCATAAGTCGGTGCATGCCCTTTACCTATCATCGCGGGACGCCAGCATTCGATAAGCCCGTTCTTTTCCATTAGCGAGGCCGCGTCGTAAAGCGCTTGTCGCGCAAGCCTTCTTTGGCCAGAGAGAAATCGCGCCGTAGTTTTGTCGTCTCCTTCGTCGTAGATTTCAAGACGGCAATCGTGCGGATCGTCGCCGCTTAGCTGACAAAAAATGATGTAATCCCGCGACCGTGTCCGGCGAAAAATTTCTTTCCCAACACCGTTAAGCGTTTTAACGATGCGTGCGTTGTCGCGTTTGACAAGCTCGTCCTTACAGTTTTGCGCAAAATCGGCGATGTAGTAAATCTCGTCGCTTTCGATCAAAAGCCCGCGTTCGATAAGTTCGCGTAACACGACGGCGGCGTCCGGACGCTTCTCAGGCGGAACGTCGCTTTGAAAAGCGCGGTCGTTTTGAAGCGGCGAAACGAACAAACAACCGTTCTTGACGTGAATTTGGCCGTCTCCGGCGTTAAGGGCGGCGACGATGAGTTCGCTAGCCGAGTCGGAAAGACCGATAAAATTGCGTTGGCGTTCCTCGGCGGCTCGTTCCTTGGCTTGGC
>JAFYVO010000213.1 GCA_017549085.1 Thermoguttaceae bacterium | reverse complement strand
CGACGCCTATTTCTCTTTCGACGACGCGTCGACGCAAACGAGCGCGCCGCCGTTTGGCGCGGAAAACGGCGCGGAAAACGAACGGCTCGAAGACGAAAGAACGGTCGTTTCGCGAACGTCGCCCGTCGAAGTCGAGCCGAGAAACGAAGGCGCGGCGAAATTCGACGCCGAGGACGACGCGTTGGACGGCGGCGACGGCGGCGCGTTGAAACCGGGCGCGACGTTCGGGCACTTCGTCGTTACGAAGTATATCGGCGGCGGCGGAATGGGGCGCGTTTACGAAGGGCGCGACACGGCGCTCGACCGCAAAGTCGCGATCAAAGTCCTTCCGCGTCAACGGGCGCAAGACGTCGGAACGGTCGCCCGATTCTTGAACGAGGCGAAGTCGGCGGCGCGTTTGAATCACGAGCATATCGCTCAGGTTTATTTCTGCGGCGAGCAAAACGGCGTTCCGTTCATCGCGTTCGAGTACGTTTACGGCGTCAACCTCCGCGATTACGTTCGCGAACGCGGCGTTCTCGAGTTGGACGAAGCGATCGGCTACGTTCTGCAGGCGGCCGACGCGTTGGCGCACGCGGCCGCGCACGGCGTTACGCACCGCGACGTAAAGCCTTCGAACATTATCGTTACGCCGCAAAAACGCGCTAAGCTCATCGATATGGGGCTCGCGCGCCTCTTAAAAAGCGATTTGGCCGACGACCTGACCGAAAGCGGCGTTACGCTCGGCACCTTCGACTATATTTCGCCGGAACAGGCGCGCGACCCTCGCGACGCCGACGTCCGCAGCGACATTTATTCGCTCGGTTGCACCTTCTATTATATGTTGGTCGGAACGCCGCCGTTCCCGGAAGGGACGATGTTGCAGAAGCTCCTGCAGCACCAAGGGGACGAGCCGCCCGACGTTCGGGAAGCGAACCCGGCGATTCCGCTCGAGGTGGCGGCGATCGTTAAGAAAATGATGCGCAAGGTTCCGGACGAACGTTACCAAACGCCGGAATCGTTGATGTTGGACTTGCGCGAAATCGCCGAGATGATCGGGTTGCGCTTTTCCGGACGCGGCTTTATCGACGCCGTCGCCGAAGAGCGACGCGTCGCGGCTCCGACTCCGCGAACGCCGGCGGCGATCGTTTGCGCTGTCTTTATAGCGTTTGTCGCCGTTCTTTATTGGAGTCCGGGGAGACCGGCGCCGTCCCTTCCGCTTGTCGAAACGCCGTTCGCGCCGGTCGCGCCGACGAGCGAATCGAACGTCGAAACGCGGGGAACGGAGAAAGAGGGCGCCGCGCAGGTCGCTTCCGACGCGAACGGAACGCTGGGGAGCGAAACGGAAACGACGTCGGCTTTGAGCGCGAGCAAAGTTGTCGGCGAGACCTTGACGGCGGCGGATCTCGACGCGCTTTACGCCGAAGCGCGAACCGGCGTCGTCGACGGTCCGGCCCTTTACGTCGCCGACGGGGCCGAGTGGCGGCGCTCGTTTTTGAGCGGTTCGGCGGCGAGCGGCGACCCGAAACGCGTCGCTTGGGGTTGGCGTTCTCGACGTCGCGTCGCGGCTTCGACGGCGAACGTCGTCGAGACGGGCGTTCGATTTGGCGCGACCGCGTATTCGTTTTTAGGAACGTCGACGGGCGCGAGTTCGACCGGAACGCGAACGGACGGCGCGACGACGATCGCGACGCGAACGGTCGACCGCGTCGGCGACGCTCCGCAAACGTTCGCGACGTTGCAAGCGGCGTTGGCGAGCGGTTCCGGCGGCGCGGACGGGCGCCCGATTCGCGTCGAGTTGAAGTTTGACGGCGCGTTGGCGACCCCGCCGATTTCGTTAGTCGGGCGCAAGGTCGAAATTGTCGCGGTCGAAGGTTATCGCCCGACGCTCGTTTTCAACCCGCGCAACGTCGCCGACGGCGGTTGGGGCGAACGAATGTTCTTTTTAAACGCGAGCGAGTTGACTTTGCGCGGCGTCGCCGTCGATTTTACCGTTCCGACGCAAGACGTCGTCGCGTCGAAGTGGTCGGTTTTTGAAGCGACCGGCCCGACCGTTTTGACGTTGATCGATTCGTCGGCGACCGTTTGCAACGCGCCCGGCGAAGCGTTTTCCGCGCCGCTCCACTCGAACGTCGCGATTTTTCGGTCGACTTTCGAAACGACGACGTTCGACGAGTTGGAAAACGGCGCGAACGAACCGGAGCGCGGCGCGCCGAGCGTTCGACTCGACGGCGTTTTGGCGCGCGGGGAAGCGGCGTTGTTCGCGACGAACGGCGTCGGCGACTCTTTGGAGGCGCGGCGTTGCGGCTTCAATCTTTCCGGGCCGATTTTTTGGGCGAACGAGTCGGAACAAACGGGGGCGAGCGCGCCGTCGAGCGACGCCAAACGTTCGACGTTGAGCTTCGACCGGGGCGTCGTCGTCGGGCGTTCGGCGTTTGCGAACCTGAGCGAACGCGGGGACGGCGGCGAGCTGACGCCGCTCGACGTTTCGTTAACGAATTCGGCGATTTGGCTGGGGGGCGCCCCGTTGGCGTCGGCGGCGACGATTCGCGAGCGAGAAACGAATCCGGCGACGGTCGCTTGGAACCTCGACGGGTCCCTTTTGCTCGACGCGGAACCGGCGTTGCGAACGCGAGCGCGGCAAACGGCGACGACCCGCGATTGGCCGTTGGCGTTCGACTCGCCCCCGAACGCGTCCGCGAAGTTGAACGATTTGAGTCCGGACGCGGTCGCGCGTCTTTTGGAAACGCCGCCGCATCGGTTTGCGTCGACCGATTTCGGACGTTGGATTTTAACGCCCGCGCAAACGTCGTCGGCGCTCGACTTGGCGACGCGGAAACTGGTCGAGGAGATTAAGGCGACCGTCGTCGATGGAACGGCGAGCGCCGACCGAAGCGACGCGGCGTCGGGGAAATAACGGCGGTAAAAATAAGAAGCGCGTTGAAAACGACGCGTTAAGGAAGGCGGAAAGATGAAAGAGAAGCGTTGCGAACAACGTCGCGCCGTCGAAATTCCGACGCTCGACCTCGCCGTGTCGCCGGCGTTGAAGGCGTTGACGATTCGGGCGCCTTGGGCTTGGGCGATCGCGCAAGGTTGGAAGCGCGTCGAGAACCGTTCTTGGGCGACGCGCTTTCGGGGACGGATCGCGATTCACGCCGCCGTTTCGAAGGAGTCGGACGCCGAAGCGGCCGCGACGTTCGCCGCGTTGGGGATCGAACCGCCGACGGAGTTTGTTCGCGGGGCGATTATTGGGACGGTCGAGCTGGTCGACATTTTGCCGCTCGGCGAGTATTTGCGTCGTTTCGGCGACGACCGATTCGACCGCGGGTTTGCGCTCGGGCCCCTCTGCTGG
>JAFYVO010000020.1 GCA_017549085.1 Thermoguttaceae bacterium | reverse complement strand
GAGTTCGGCGGGCGCCTGCGTCAACGTCTCGCAAATCCGGCAGCGCGTCGGATAAAAAACGGCTTCGCTCTCCCCCTTATTTTGCCCGGACGCGGTTCCGGACGACGCTTCCCCCGCTACGCCGCTTCCGTTTTTTACGGTCGCGTCGACTTTTTCTTTAACGCCGTAAATATCGGCGCCGGCGACGTCGATTCCAACGCGGTTCGGGTTGCGCGCCGGAGAAAGAAGCTCGTCTTGCCGCCGTTTTTGCGGATTATTAAAGCGCTCGTAATCGGTTTCCGTTTCAAAATCCAAATAATCGGGAACGACGATCTTTTCGTCGCAGTCGGGGCAAACGACGACGCTCCCAACCTCCGCCTTCGTCGCGGAAAGTCGCGTTCGGCAACGCGGGCACCCGAACGAACGGTATCGGACGGGCGACGCGGGCGCGGAAATCGACGGCGTCGGAACCGTTTCGTTGGCGGCGGACGGCGAAGGACGGCGGTTCGCGTTCGGGTCGGGAGCGGAAGTCGACACGGCGGTTCTCCTTACGACAGGTTCAAAGCGGACGAAGGGTTAAAATAGGCGTTTCGGCGAAATTATTCCAACGCGACGCGAGCGCCAAACGCGACTCTTTATTAATTAAAGCGACGGCGACGCCGAAAATCAAGCGGCGACGCGAAAAAATCGTTCCCAACGAGTCGAACGCTCCAAGTTTCAACGCGGCGCGTTCGACAAAACCGGCAAAACCGACAACGTCAAGCGTTCCGAACGTCGAACGGCGGCGGTTCGTCAAAGCCCGGCCGGAACGACGTCGGAAGCTGCGCAAGTGAAGAGCGCGGCGAACGTTTCCGCGTCGATCGTATCGGGATGAAAACGCGCCGAACCGTCGGCGTAAAGGAAGTTCGCGCCGCCCGGATGAAGCGAAAAAATTTCGTTGTTGTTCGCGTTGTTGAAGAACCGCCCGTCTTCCGCGACGACGTCGGCGTCCATCACAAAGCCGGAACCGGGATCGGCCCAATCGGAGTTGAGGAGCGGTTCGCGGGGCGTTTCGTTCGGGTCGCCGCGACGCCCGCCGCGCAAGAACTTGAACGGACGCCCGGACGCTTCGAAAAAGAGGAAGGACGAACTCAGCCCGTCGACGACCGCGCTCGGATAAACGGGCGCGCGCCTTGAAAATTCGGAAGAATTGGAAAAGTCGGGCAACAAAACGCTCGTCCATTCGGAACGTTCGCGGAGGCCAAGTTTATTCCGAACGCCGCGCCGAATCAAATAACAACTCGCGTAATCGGTCGGATAATACTTTTTCGTCCCGAAATCCCGATCGCCGGGCGCGGTCGGGCAAAGGAAAACGGGAATCCGCTTCTCGGTCGCCTCGCGGTTGACCGCCGCCGACCAAGTCGCCGTCCAGTCGACCGCCGAATACGCCGCGCTTTCTTCGACGAACGGCAAAAGAATCGTCAAAACGTTATGTCGGTCGCGGCGCTGACCGTTTGACGCGACATACGTCGTCTTTGTCGGCGGAAAAACGCCGTTGACGTCCAAATAAGAATGAATCGCCAAGCCGATTTGGCGCATATGCGAAACGCAAGTCGTTTTCCGAACCGTTTCGCGCGCCGCTTGAACCGCCGGCAAAAGAAGGCCGAGCAAAACACCGACGATCGCGATCACGACGAGAAGTTCGACCAACGTAAAACCGCCGCAACAACCGCGTTTGCAACCGGCGTCCGCGCCGCCTGCGAAACGGTTGAGCGAACGAAAAGAATCGTTCCGCCGCCAACGAACGTCGCGCCGCGTTTCGATTTTCATCGTTTCGCTCCCCTTCTCGCTTTTTTCGTTTCGACAAGGCAAACAAACGCCCGACGCGTCGAAAGCAAAGTTCGGCGCGTTAACTTGGGCGACTGGCGCCGCTCCCGCCCTTCGGCGTTAAAAAGTTTCGAGCGAAGGAACGGAAGCGGAAAAAGAAAATTCAGCGTTACTTCTTAACGATTTGCCCGACTTTCCAGTTTTGCAGGTTCATTTCGGCGAGGGTCGCTTGAACGTCGTCGGCGATTTCCGGCTTGACGACCAAGACGAGGCCGAGCCCCATATTGAAGACGCGTTCCATTTCGGCATCGTCGATCGAACCGAGCTTTTGCAACCAACCGAAAACCGGCGGAACGTCCCAAGAATTCGGGGTAATTTCCGGCGCGACGCCCTCGGGGAGAACGCGGGAGAGGTTTTCGACCAAGCCGCCGCCGGTGATGTGCGCGACGCCGCGAATCCCGTCGTTCGCGCCGAACTTTTCGAAGAGCGCGAGGGCCGGTTTGACGTAAAGGCGCGTCGGCGTCAAGAGCGCGTCGGCGACCGTTTGGTTCAATTCCGGAACAAATTCGTCCGGTTGGAGCCCCGCGATGTCGAAAACGACGCGGCGAATCAGCGAGTAACCGTTCGAGTGGCAGCCGCTCGACGCGACGCCGATGAGAACGTCGCCGTCTTGAATCGCTTTCCCGTCGATGATTTTCGAACGTTCCGCGACGCCGACGCAGAAGCCGGCCAAGTCGTATTCGCCCGGATTATACATCCCGGAAAGGATCGCGGTTTCGCCGCCGATCAACGCGCAACCGACTTCTTCGCAAGCCTTAGCGATACCGGAAACCAGTTCTTCGAGTTGGTCCGGGTCGTCTTTCGGCGTCGCGACGTAGTCGAGGAAGAAGAGCGGTTCGGCGCCGCAGCAGATCGCGTCGTTAACGCTCATCGCGACCAGGTCGATCCCGACGGTCGAGTGTCGGTTCGTTTGGCAGGCGATTTTAATTTTCGTCCCGACGCCGTCGGTGCAGCTGACGAGAACCGGGTCTTCGTACTTGCGTTCGGGGCCGCCGTCTTTGAGGAGGCCGTTCAAGCGGAAAAGACCGGCGAACCCGCCGTCGAGGCGCATCACGCGCGGCGAAAAGGTCTTCGCAACCAATTTGGGCAAACGGGACATCGATTCGGCGTAAATATCCAAGTCGACGCCGGAACTTTTGTAAGTCGCTTTTTCCATTATTCGGGACTCTCGTAAAACGGAACGCTAAGGGAAACGGGCTAAAAGGAGCGGAAAAAGCGCGCAAAACGACCGTTTTTAACGGTCGCGGCGACTTTTACGACGCTCGGAGGAACGGAAGACGCTCGGGGGGGCGCGCTTTGACGCCGACGGTTCGAACTCGTCCGCTTTTATTATAATTCTTCGGCGAAATAACGCAAGGACGGGCGGCGCGAGAAAACGCCGACTTTTTCCGCGTCGCGTTTTTATTTAAGAAAATCGCGCTCAACCTTTAAGGGGGGGGAGACAAAACCGCAAAATCGGGTTATAATGGGGAAGAAAACGTCGCGGCCGGTCGAAACGCTCGTTCGATTCGCCGACCGAAGCGCAGACGCGCAAGACGAAGAGCAGAAAAACGTCGAAAACGCTCCTTATATTAATTAATATTGACAAGCGAAGCGCCGACGTCCCCCCGAACAAGGAAGAAAACGAGTCGAAATGTTGGAATCTAACGACCGCGCTCCTCTCGAGCAACCCGCCGAAAACGTCGAACAAACGACCTCTCAGAACGTCGAAATCGAATCGACGACGCGACCGGAACCGCAAAACGTCGAATCGGTTCCCTCTCCGACCGACGCCGCGCAAGAAGACGGCGCCGAAATCAACCTCGACGCCGTCAACGCTCAAATGGCGGTCGAAAATACAAACGCCGAAGCGCCCGCCGACGAAAACGCCGAGCCGGTCGCCCCGCCCTCCGCGACGCTCGAAGAAGCGCTTGAAAAATTCGGGATCGAACTCCCGGCGAAAAAAGTTAGACTCCTCAAAGAATATTGCGAAACCCTTTGGATTTGGAACGAGCGCGTCAACCTCACCCGACACGACGATTACGACAAGTTCGTTTCCCGCGATCTCGTCGACTCGATTCGCTTGGCCGCTTGCCTCCAAAAGGGCGAACACGTCCTCGACGTCGGCTCCGGCGGCGGCGTCCCGGGTCTCGTCGTCGCGATTTTGCGTCCGGACGTCGTCGTCGAACTTTGCGACTCGACCGGCAAGAAAGCGGAAGCGCTCGGAGCCATCGTCGACGCGCTCGGGCTCGAAACGAACGTTTGGTACGCGAAAGCGGAAGATTTGTTAAAAGTTCACCGCTTTCACACCCTTACAATCCGCGCGGTCGGCAAAATCGCGAAACTTTTGCCGACGTTCGCTCCGCTTTGGCACGCGTTCGACCGCATTTTAATGCTCAAGGGCCCGAACTGGCCGGCGGAACGGGGCGAAGCGCGCCACTACAACCTCTTGAACAACGTCGCGTTGCGCAAAATCGACGAATACGAGAACCCCGGCGCCGGACACAACAGCGTCATTTTGCAATTCTGCCGCAAGAGCCGCTTTGAGGAAATGGAGCGCCGCGCGCAAGCGTTGGCCGAAGGAAAACCGATCGAGCTGGAAGTCGAGTCGGTCGAAGTCGACAATAAACAACGTCGCGAGTTCTCCGAAGGCGGTCGCGAAGGGCGCGGCGGACGCGGTTTCAACGGCGGTCGAGGCGGAAAAGGCGGACGCGACGACCGCAACCGTCGTCCGGCCCGCAAATTTGTCGACGCGCAAGACCGTCGCGGCGGTTTCGGCGGCGATTCGGCCAACGGCGGCGCCGCGGACGGCGAAGCGCGCGTTTTCGCTCGTCGCAACGGCAAAGCGCCGCGCGGCTGGACCGGCAAAAGCCGCGATTTCGGCGGCGACGGCGACTCCCGCTCGAACGGCGCGTCGAACGGCGGTTCGCGCGGTTTCGACAAAAACGGCAAGAAACCGGGCGCCCGCGGCGGACGTCCCGGCGGTTTTGGCGGCAAAAAAACGGGGTCCGGCGGTCGCGGCGGATTTGGCGGCGGCAAAAAACCGGGCGGTCGCGGCCCGCGTCCCGAAGGCGGCTCGCGCGACTAATTTCGTTTTTCGCTCAAAAACTCCCTCGTCGACGGCGCGTTGATTTTGCGCCGCCGCGAGATTAACTCAACGATAAAGGATTTTTCGATGCATCGTTCGTT
>JAFYVO010000212.1 GCA_017549085.1 Thermoguttaceae bacterium | reverse complement strand
GCCGCGTCAAGAGGAGAAAACGCGGCGCCGCGTAAAATGGGAAAGACGCGGAAAACGGGGAAGGAAATCGACGCGAAAACGAACGCTAAAGTTCGGTCGCGCGGCTCGGCTCGTCGCGGCGCGTCATATAAATTTCGAAATCGCGGTTCGGTTCGATTCCGGCGTCGCGGAGGATTCCGGCGACCGCGTCGTAAGCGACGCGCGGCGTGTTGTTCTCTTTGCTCAAATGCCCGAGGAAGATGCGTCGAACGCCGCTCCTAACGAGTTCGACGGCGAAGCGGCCCGCCTCCGCGTTGTCGAGGTGTCCGGAGGCGCTCAAAATGCGTTGTTTGAGCGGGTAAGGATAAGGGCCCTTTGTCAACATCTCGCGATCGTAATTCGCTTCCAAGAGGACGACGTCGACGCCGGTAAGACGTTTGCGGAGCGTTTCGGTAACGGTGCCGCAGTCGGTCGCGAGCGCGAACTTGCGTCGGCCGTCGGTGAGAACGTAACCGACCGAATCGCGGGCGTCGTGCGGCGTGGAAAAGAAGGTCGCTTCGAGGTCGCCGAGGTCGAGCGTTCGGTTCGGGCCGTCGCTCTGAAAAATTTTCATATGGCGCGTTTCGACGGGGCCGAGCGTTCCGCGTTTTTGCATTTCGTCCCAAGTTCCGATGCTGGCGTAGATCGGGAGGTTGTATTTGCGCGAGAAAACGCCGAGGCCTTGCGTGTGGTCGAAGTGGGCGTGCGTCGTTAAGAGGGCGGTGAGCGAACCGGGCTCGACGCCGATTTGACGGAGACAGTTTTCGATGCAACGACCGCTTTTGCCGCAGTCGATTAAGACGCGCGTTTTTCCGGCGGCGACGTAGGTCGCGTTCCCGGAGCTTCCGCTAACTAAGGGGCAAACAAACATTCGGCGAGCGTTTCGGCGACAAAAAAGGGTTCGGGCGCGTTCGGTTTCGGCAAAATTGCGAAAAGCGCGCCGGGACGCAAAACGATTTCCGGCTTCCCGACTAACGAACGACCGCCTCGAACCCGTTTAAGTCGGAAACTATTGGCGGCGCAGACGTTTGTTAACGTTGACTTCCAAGTTTCCGAACGCCGCTTCGTGACGTTGCAACGTCATGCCGAGCGCGTGATAAAGGCGCTTGGCGGTGTAAAAGTTGACGACGATGCGTTGGTTGACCGGAATCGGCGACGACGGAACGCCCATCGGTTGCGGATTCAGGCCGAAATCGACGATCAGCTCTTCCGGCGTTCCGGTAACGCGGCAGAAGTTGGCGTAGGTCGCGACGACTTGCGAATCGTCGACTTGGAGTTGCGGACGGGCTTCTTGTTCGTTCGTTTCGGGATTGACGTTCGACACGTTGATTCTCCTTCGGGTTGAGCCGCTTAGCGCAAGCCGAGCGAGCGCGTCGAAACGTCGGTTTCGAGCGGTTCGGATTTTGCGGTCGGCGGCGAAAACGTCCTTGTAACAATACGTTTTCTTTTTATCGGTTTTTGGAGCGGCGGCGCGCCAAGTTTTTTTACGCTTGCGAGTGAAAAAACGGAAAAACCGACAAAAAGGGACGCTCGACGGAGAAAAAAAGTCGCGAACGCGTTTCACGACGATTATATCGGTTTTTCGCGAACGGTCAACTCCCGCGGCGGGGGCGGGCGGCGGCGCGAGCGCTTGGCGCGGCAAGTTTTGGGGGTATAATTCAAAGCGTCCTTTGTTCGGACGACGTTTCAACGTTTTTTCGTCGGGAGATTTTGCGAATGCCCAACAAACCGATTTTACCCTCCGGGAGCGGCGCCGTCTCCGCTTCTTCGCCGCAAACGCCGAGGGGCGGCGGCCCGACGCTCGACGTTCCGGGCGTCGCGTCGATACCGTTGGCTGAGATAGAGTTCGAGTTTATCCGCTCGTCCGGGCCGGGCGGGCAAAACGTCAACAAGGTTTCGAGCAAAGCGCGGCTTCGCTGGCGACCGGGGGAGCGGTTGGCGCCGGACGTTTGGGCGCGCTTCCAACGCCTTTACCCGTCTTGGACGACCGAGGCGGGGGAAGTCGTCGTTTCGAGTCAAAAATTTCGGGACGCGCCGAAAAATAAAGCCGACTGTCTTGAAAAACTCCGCGTCGCGCTCGAAAAAGCCGGACGAACGCCGAAGAAACGGATTCCGACGAAACCGACGCGCGGCTCGGTTCTGCGTCGATTGGCCGATAAAAAACGCAACTCCGATAAGAAAAAAGAGCGCGGACGCCGCGATTTCGACTAAATCGAAAGAGATTCGATTTTTTTTCGGCTTTTTCCTTCTTTTTTCGTCGCGCGCTTGAAATTCGGGCGTCGGGCGATTATAATGAACTCCGTTCGAGGTCGACGCTCGCCGTCGACGTTAATATTAATGGGAACGCGAATTCATTAATAATAAATACGGAAGGAACGAAAAATGTCGCAAGCCGAAAAAACGAACGCGCTGCAAGGGGCGCCGCGCGCCGACGCCGGGCTCCCGATGAGTCCGAAATGGGACCCGGAAAAACTCGCCGCCGAAAAAGCGGAACTTCAACGCTTAGCGTCGCTCCCGTTGGGGGCTCGCTCGCTCGGATACGTCAAACGAACCGGGCCGGGGCTCCTGCAAAGCGCGATGACGCTCGGCGCCGGGAGCGCGACCGCGTCGGTGTTGGCCGGCGCGTCGTTCGGGTACAAACTCCTTTGGGTGCAACCGCTCGCGATGCTTCTCGGCGTCTTTATGCTCGGCGCGCTCTCGAACGTCGTCCTGACGCGCGGCGAACGACCGTACCAATCGTTCGGCAAGCAAGTTTGGAAACCGCTCGTTTTCCTTTGGGCGTTCGGGACGGTGACGGCGTCGGTCATTTGGCACTTCCCGCAATACGGGCTCGTCGCCGGCGCCGCTCGCGACTTGGCCGGTTCCGCCGGGTTGACGGTCGCCGGAGAGGGCGGCTTGACCGGGGCCGGGTATCTCGTTAGCTTCTTGGCCGGCGCGTTGATTTTGGCGATGAATATCACCGTCGTCTTCAATTACGGCAAGGGCGCGAAGGGCGTTAAGATTTACGAGCGCTTTTTGCGAACGATGATCGCGCTCGTCATTTTCTTCTTCCTCTTGGTTTGCGTCTTGAATATCGGGAACGTGAACTGGGTCGAGCTCTTCAAGGGCTTTATCGGCTATTATGGGATTCCGAAGAACGCGGACGGCGTCGTCGAAACCGCGACGTATCTGCAAGTTCTCGGGATGCTCGGCGCGTCGGTCGGCGTCAATATGACGTTCCTCTACCCGTATTCGCTTTTGGCCAAAGGTTGGGGCAACGAACATAAAACGTTGGCGCGTTGGGACTTGGGGATGACGATGTTCCTGCCGTTCGTGATCGTTACGTCGTTGATTATGGTCGGGATGGTCGCGACGGGCGTCTACGACGGTAGCGACGTCGTGCGCTCCGGGATGAAACCGCTCGAAGCCGCGAAAGCGTTCTAAGGGATTCCGTTCGGGAACGTCATCTTCTGCTTGGGCCTCATCGGGATGTGCGGCGGCGCGATCAGCGCGCATATGGTCGCGTGCGGCTTCACGATGTGCGAAATGCTCGGCCTCGACATGACGCAAAAACGTTTCCGCTTGTTCGCGTTGACGCCGTGCGTCGGCGTTTTCGGCGTCGTCGTGACGCTTCCGATGTGGTTCCCGGTCTTCGCGTCGG
>JAFYVO010000211.1 GCA_017549085.1 Thermoguttaceae bacterium | reverse complement strand
ACCGTCGGCGCGGAAAAAACAAAAACGAAACGACGTCGCGATTCTACGGGAAAATCGTTGCTAAATTTAACAAACGTCGATGGTTGGAAAAACGTTCACTGATATTTTCGAAGCGCGTCGAGGGCGCGATTGCAAAAGAGCGCGTCGACGACCGCCGGGCGTCCGCCGAACGCAAAGGTTTCAAGGCAAACGACGGGGCGCTCCGAATCGCGTAAATCTACGAAGGCGACGACTGTTTGGCGCTTGACGGAAGCGTCGGCTTCGCAATAGGTTGCGTTGGGGTAGGGGCCGACCGCTAAGCAAAACGCGACGTCCGCGTCGAGCGTCGCCAACGTCGAACGAAGGGCGTCCGAAATTTCCGTTTCAACAATTTTTTCCGCGCCGAACGGATCGCGCTGCGCCGACGACGCGGCGTCGAAATGGTAAGCGCTTGATAACGCTTCGGTTGCGTCGCTGTCTGCGGGCGTCGGAAAAAGACGGTCGAAGGCGTCGCGCTCCGATTCGCCAAAAACTCGGGCAAACGACAATACGTCGTTTTCAATTTTCGAGGCTAAAAGGCCGCGCGTTCCCCATTCGAAGACGCCGACCTTCAAACACTGAGCTCGCAAAACTCGACTGACGGCGCTTTGTAGCGTTTCGTCTTCTTCGCCAAAGATAAATTCGCCCGCGCGGTCGTAGATAAACTTCGACGTTTCCTCAATTTGGCGTTCGCATTCGGCGGACGTCGCGCCCTCCGCTAAGATGCGTAACGAAATGACGCTGTCTTTCGCGGTAATGCCGACGGTGGGGACGCGATCGCGAGCGATCAGGTTCGGAAGTCGCGCTTCAAGGGCGCTTTCGCCGGCGCCAAAGGTGCGAATCGTTTTGGAACGATAAACTGGGCGGCGACCTTCGAGAAGACGATCGGCGAAGCGTTCGACCGCCGCGCGACCGTCCGGACCGTTCCACATTTCGCGCATTTCAGCGGGAACGCCCGGAAAAAAGAGCGCGATAAAGTCTTTGACCACTTCGGGTTGCGTTGCGTTTTGGTCGTCCGCAAGAGACGGCCCGGCGCCGAGGCGAGAACGGGCGCCTTCGAAGTAAAAACCGGGCGCGGTGCCGTTGGGGTTGAAGATGATTTGCGAACCGGCCGGAAAATAGGCTTGGATTTTATTCGATTCCGTCATAACGCGACCGCGACGGGCGAAAAGCCCTTCGATGTGCGCGAGCGAATCGGCGTCAAAGCGTAATTCGCCGCCGAGCGTATGCGACGCAACTTGCCGCGTTAAATCGTCTTGCGTCGGGCCGAGACCGCCGGTAACGACAACGACTTCGGCGCGACGGAAGGCGAGCGCGAACGCTTCGGTCATCGCCGAATAATCGTCGCCGATCGTCGAATGGTAAAGAACGCGGACGCCGATTTCGGAGAGCGAACGGCTCAAATACTGGGCGTTCGTGTCTAAAATTGCGCCGGAAGTTATTTCGTCGCCAATAGATATGACTTCGGCGACAATACGGCGCAACGTCGGATTTTCATCGACGGGAAGGGATTCGCGTTCGTTTGAGGAAATTTTTTCTTTTTCGGTTGCCATCTTGCGTTATTACCGGGGTTGCGTGGTTGGGAACAGTGGGGAATTGCGTTAAATTAAAGCGGCGCGAACTTTAGTCGAGGCGAAAGAGACGACGGAGCCCGAGTCGCGTCATAATGGCGACGGCGCGCAACGCTTCTTTGCGATTGATCTTGGAAACGCCGAAACGCCTGTCGATAAAGACGATAGGAACTTCGGCAAAACGCGCGTCGACGAGGCGCAAACGATAAAGCAGTTCTTCAAAAAACGAGTAGCCTTGCGAAACGATCGCGTCGAAGTCGATTTTTCGCAACGTTTCGACGCGATAGCACCGGTACGAGCCGCTATTGTCGCGCGTTCGCAAGCCTAACGTCAAGCGAGCAAAAGCGTTAACGCAACGGCTCATTACGCGGCGCCGCAGCGGCCAGTCGGGCGTCGCGCCGCCGGGAACGTAGCGCGAACCGATGACGACGTCGACGGGGAAAGTTTCAGAAACGCGTTTGCTAACTTTAAGCGGAGTCGTTGTTTGCGAATCGTCGGTAGACGTCGGCGACGGTCGCGATTCGCCGTCGAGGCGCGCTAGGAGGAGCGGCGCGATTTCGACGGGATGGCTGAAATCGGAATCCATATTGACAACGCGTCGATAGTTGTTTTCGACGGCGAAACGCAAACCGGCGACGACGGCGGAACCAAGGCCGCGCTCGTTTTGACGGACAATCGCGTTGACTCGTATGTCGTTCTTTGACGCGGTTTGCGCCCATTTGCCCGTGCCGTCGGGCGAGTCGTCGTCGACGATCAAAACGTCGGCGTCGGGGACGGTCGTTAGGATGGCGTTAACGAGTCGCGGGAGGTTTTCGATTTCGTTATAGGTGGCTAAAACGAACAAAACGTCTTTAACGGCGGGAGTTGCGGCGTTCTCGGATAACGAAGCGGGAACTTTCATATAATCTGATAAATTTTAGGTTAAGGTATTGGCGACGGGACGGATAAAAAACGTTAAAGGTTTAAAGCGTTGATCTGCCGTTGGTTGCGTCGCGAACTTCTTGAAGGAATTTTGCGTGTTCCGCGTCGAGTTCTTCAAATGTTTTGCCGGTCAACTTTTCGAGCGAATCCGGTTGGTCGACGCCCTGGTAAACTGCGTAAATGTAGGCGATAAAAGCGTTTCGGTAAACGCCGTCGCGGTAATGGAAGAAGAAAAAGGTCAAGCCGGTCGCTTGGGCGTACAACCGTTGCAGGAGCGGCATATCGTTTGTTTGAAAGGTTTCTCGCGTCGCGGCGACGTATTGACGCAACGGTGTGTAAGTCTTTTCGTCGAAAAGGCTTGAAGTCGCTTGTTGGAGCCGTTGCGTTTCGAGGCCGCCCAGTTTTGCGTTGCTTGACGTTAAACGATAGGTTTCCATATACGTCGCGACGCCTTCGACCGCCCAAAAATTCGCGCGTCGTCCTGGCTGCGAAACAGGTTTGTTGCGTTCGGAAGTCGCGAGATAACACTCGTTAAAGAGTTGATGCGTTACTTCGTGCGCGAGAAGCGACAATAAGTCAAATTCGTATTCGTCGCTCGACGACGGTTCGTAAACAAAAATACAGCGCATATTCGGCAGGTACCAACCGATGCTGGCGTCGACGTTTTCGTCGTGTTTGCGAAGTTCGCGCAAATATTCTTCGCGGTTGCGGTAGAGAATGAGCCGATGTTTCTTCGCAAGCGCGGCGCCGTTGGCGTTAAACCTTGACGCCCATTGCTTTTCCGAAGCGACGAATCGGTAGTAAAGGCGCAACCAAGACTGATAATATGTTTCCAAAAAACGACCGATTTCGACGCCGCGTTCAAGCGAAACGCGCGAAAGTATCGTGAAATGCTCGGTTTCGACGCGCCAACCGGAGGAACCGGCGAGAATTTTTTCCGCTTCCTCCGCTTCGGAAACCCAGCGATTGCGGTAGTAACGTTCGCCGTTTTCGTAACGCTCGACGTGTTCCTTAGGAAGCCAACCGAAGCGTTGAGTTTCAACTTCGCCCTTGTTAAGTCGTTCTATTTCCCAGTTTGTGCGCCAAACGCCGTCGCGCTCTTCATAACCGAAAAAACGGCGGGCGTCTTTGTTGTCCGGATCGACGACGAGCGCCGTTTGCGCGCAAGCAAACGCTTCATAACCGCGTTTTTCGGCGGCGTAAGTCTTTGCTAAGTCAATGATTTCATTTGCGTAACGGCGTCGCAAACGCGTCAGCGCGGCGTACCAACTTCGTTGCTCGCTCGACGCGTCGTCGGGGAGTGCGTCCGGGGTTTTGGACGTTTTAAACGTCGGTATCGTAAAGAGATAAGGCGAATCGTTGTGTAAAAGGGAACGCGTGATT
>JAFYVO010000210.1 GCA_017549085.1 Thermoguttaceae bacterium | reverse complement strand
GGTCGTCCTCTCCCGTTCGCCGTCCTTTCTTCGAACGCGTCGCCGCAATTTAGGGCGCCGTCGACGCGGCGCGGTCAAGTTTGCCTATTTTACCGGACCGCGTCAATTTCCGTTATCTTCCGTCTTTTCTTTCTTTTTCTCTTCGCCGCTTTTTTTCTCTTTATCTTTGTCGTCGGCGAAGAGATCGTCGAAAAAATCCTTCAACTTCGAGCAGAACGACTTCCGCTGCGGCGTTACCGCGTCTCCTTCGATCTCCGCGAGCTTGCGCAAAATCGCTTCGTGTTCCGGCGTCAGTTTCGTCGGCGTCTCGATATAAAACTGAACGATCAAGTCGCCGACGGCGTTGCGGCGCGGGGTCGGCATCCCTCGGCCCTTCAAGCGAACGACGTCGCCGTTTTGCGTTCCGGGCGCGATCTTGATTTTTTCCGGCCCGTCGAGCGTCGGCGCTTCGATCTCGGCGCCAAGCGCCGCCTGCGCGTACCCGATCGGAATTTGGCAGATCAAGTCTTGACCTTCGCGCCGGAAAAGCGGGTGCCGTTTGATTTGAACAAAGACGTAACAGTCGCCGGGCGGGCCGCCGTTCGGGCTCCGCTCCCCTTCGCCTTGCAGACGCAAGCGCGTCCCCGCGTCGACGCCGGCCGGAACGAGAATTTCGCGAACGACTTCCGTCGCTTTCAACCCTGAACCGCGACAATCGCCGCAAGGCTCGGCGATCGTCGTCCCGCGCCCGCCGCACTTCGGACAGACGGTTTGAATCGAGAAAACGCCGGTCGACTGTTGAACGCGACCGCGCCCGCCGCAAAAACGGCAGGTCTCCGGTTTCGTCCCGGGACGCGCGCCGGAACCTTCGCAAGTCGGGCAAACTTCGCGTCGACGGAAGCGAATTTCTTTTTTCGCGCCCTTGGCCGCCTCGCGCAAGTCGAGCGTAACGGCGCACTGCACGTCCGCGCCCTGCTGAACGCGAGCGCCCCCTCCGCCGCCAAAGAAGGAGCCGAACATATCGCCGAAACCGCCGAACATATCGCCGAACGCGCCGAAAATATCGCCGACGTCCTGAAAACCGCCTCCGGCGCCCGCGCCGTCGAGCCCGGCTTTCCCGTAACGGTCGTAAATGCTCCGCTTCTCTTTGTCGTTCAAGACCTCGAACGCTTCGGCGCAAAGTTTAAACTTCGCGACCGCTTCCTCGTCGCCGGGGTTGCGGTCGGGATGGTACTTCATCGCGGCTTTGCGGTACGCCGTCGAAATTTCCTTTTCGGACGCCGTCCGTTCGATTCCTAGAACTTCGTAATAGTCGACTTCGGCCATTTTCTTTTTGATATTGCAGCGTTAAATTTTCCGCGTTTACTTTTCGTCGTTATTTTTTTCGACGCGCCGCGATTCGAAACGTCGAAAAAGAGCGCGCGCCTCGCGACCTTAACCGCAAGTCGTTCGCGCCGTCCGGTTTCGCGTCTTCGCGCGTTGCATCCGGAAAAACGGGCGCCCCGCTTTCGCCGACCGCCCGTCGTTTGCGTCGACCGTCGCTCGCGCTCGCTCGCTAATTCAAGCGGAACGAACGCGGCGATTTTAGTCGACCGTCAAAATCAGCGAATCGCGCCGCCGATTTCTTTGTCTTTCTTCGCGTCGGTAACGAGCGTTTCGGTCGTCAGCATCAAACCGGCGACGGACGAAGCGTGCGTCAACGCGGCGCGAACGACCTTCAACGGGTCGATGACGCCGACTTCGAACATATCGACGTATTCGCCGGTCGCGGCGTTGTAACCTTGCGAACCGGTCTTTTGCAGGACTTCGTCGACGACGACCGTCCCGTCGTAACCGCCGTTGTCGACGATTTGTTTCAGCGGAGCGGAGAGAGCGCGCATCAAAATGTCGACGCCGATCTTTTCGTCGCCGCGAGCGTTCGCGCGAGCTTTTTCAACCGCTTCTTTGCAGCGCAGGAGCGCGACGCCGCCGCCCGGGAGGATCCCTTCTTGCGCCGCGGCGCGGGTGGCGTGAAGCGCGTCGTCGACGCGGTCTTTCTTTTGCTTCATTTCGGTTTCGGAGTGAGCGCCGACTTGAACGATCGCGACGCCGCCGCTGATCTTCGCGAGGCGTTCTTGGAATTTTTCGCGGTCGTAATCGCTTTCGCTTTCGGCGATCATGCGACGGAGCAAGTCCGCGCGAGCTTTAACGGCGGCTTTGTCGCCCTTGCCGTCGACGATCGTGGTCGAGTCTTTGTCGACGACGATTTGCTTCGCTTGACCGAGGGCTTCGAGGCCGACGTTTTCAAGCTTGACGCCCAAATCTTCGCTGACGACTTGCGCGCCGGTGAGGATCGCGATATCTTGGAGCATCGCCTTGCGACGGTCGCCGAAACCCGGAGCTTTGACAGCGGCGACGTCCAAAACGCCGCGGAGGCGGTTGACGACGAGCATCGTCAAGGCTTCCGCTTCAATGTCTTCGGCGACAATGAGGAGCGGTTTCGCCTTTTGAGCGACTTTTTCGAGGAGCGGAACGAGGTCGCGGACGTTCGTGATTTTCTTCTCGTGGAGAAGAATGTACGCGTCCTCGAGAACGCACTTCATGACGCCCATGTCGTTGATGAAGTACGGCGAGAGGTAGCCTTTGTCGAATTGCATACCGGCGACGACTTCGTACGTCGTTTCGGCGGTTTTGCCTTCTTCGACGGTGATGACGCCGTCGTTCCCGACCGCTTCCATCGCGTCGGCGAGGAGTTCGCCGATTTCGCGGTCGTTGTTCGCGCTGATGGCGCCGACGTTCGCGATTTCTTCTTTCGTCGTAACCGGTTTCGCCATTTTCGTCAATTCGGCGACGGCCGCGGCGGCGGCTTTGTCGATCCCACGGCGGATCGCGGTCGGGTTGCTCCCGGCGGCGACGTTGCGGAGGCCTTCTTTGAAGATGGCGCGAGCCAAGACGGTCGCGGTCGTGGTGCCGTCGCCGACGACGTCGTTCGTCTTCGACGCGACTTCGTTGACGAGCTTGGCGCCCATATTTTCGAACGGGTCGTCGAGTTCGATTTCTTTACTGACGGAGACGCCGTCTTTGGTAACTTTCGGGCCGCCGTACGCCTTGTTCAAAACGACGTTGCGACCGGTCGGGCCGAGGGTAACGGCGACCGCGTCGGCGAGTTTGTTGACGCCGTCGAGCATCTTGCGGCGCGCCGCGTCGTCGAAAATGAGTTGTTTAGCCACTTGAGGATTCCTTTATATAAACGCTATATTCGGTTAAAATCGCGTTCCGCCCTCGACGCTAACGTCGAGCGCCGAGAGAGCGAAACGTCGGCGACCGCGAAAAATCAAGCGGTTTTGACGACCTTGGCGAGGACGTCGCTTTCACGCAAAATCTTGTATTGAACGCCGTCGACTTCGACGTCGGAACCGGAGTATTTGCCGTAAATGACTTCGTCGCCGACCGCGACGTTCATCGCGGCGCGTTCGCCGTTGTCAAGGAGACGACCGCAACCGGCCGCGACGACGACGCCGCGTTGCGGTTTTTCTTTCGCGGCGTCCGGAAGGTAGAGACCGCCGGCGGTCATTTCTTCGGCTTCCATCGGTTCGACGACGACGCGGTCTTCCAACGGTTTCAGATTGAGGTTTTTCTTAGCGTTCATGTTAACGTCCTTTCAATATATTATATGTATATTGTCAAATTTAAGCGCGAGCGGCGCTCCAAAGCGCGTTTCGCGAACGGGCCGCCGCTTTCGTCGACTTCGGCAAGAGCGGCGCCGCTTTCATTTTATATTTATCGCCCGCCCCCGACAACCGCCAAGACGGCGCGGAGGCGTTCGTTTCAACCTTTTTCGGTCGGCGTTTAACGGACTAGAAGCCCATTCCGCCCATACCCGGCATACCGCCGCCCATACCGCCCATCGCGTTCGGATCCGGAGCGGCCGGTTCTTCTTTCGGAATTTCCGTCAGGAGGCAGGAGGTGGTGAGGAGGAGCGCGGCGACGCTCGAAGCGTTTTGCAGCGCGGTGCGAACGACTTTCGCCGGGTCGATGACGCCCGCTTCGACGAGGTCGCAGTACGAATCTTTGTCGGCGTCGTAACCGTCGTTTTTACCGGTCATTTGGCGAATGCGGTTGACGACGACCGCGCCTTCGATACCGGCGTTCTTGGCGATTTCGCGAATCGGCGCTTCGAGCGCGCGTTTGACGCTTTGGACGCCGTATTGTTCGTCGCCGACCGTTTCGACGTCGGTCAACGCGTCCGCCGCGCGAAGGAGCGCGACGCCGCCGCCCGGGACGACGCCTTCGTCCAACGCCGCTTTCGTCGCCGCTTGCGCGTCTTCGAAGAGGTATTTGCGTTCTTTCAGCTCCGATTCGGTCGCCGCGCCGACGTTGATGCGAGCGACGCCGCCGGCGAGTTTCGCGAGGCGTTCTTGGAGCTTTTCTTTATCGTAAGAGCTGGTCGTCGTTTCGATTTCGGCGCGAATTTGAGCGACGCGCGCTTCGATTTCGTCTTTCTTGCCGCCGCCGTTGACGATCGTCGTCGAGTCGCCGGTAACGACGATTTTCTTCGCTTTACCGAGGTCGGCGATTTTGACCGCGTCGAGTTGGACGCCGAGGTCTTTGTAGACGGCGGTCGCGCCGGTCAGAACCGCGATGTCGCCGAGCATCGCCTTGCGGCGTTCGCCGTAACCCGGCGCTTTGACCGCGCAAACTTGGAGGACGCCGCGCATCTTGTTGACGACGAGCGTCGCGAGCGCTTCGCCTTCGACGTCTTCGGCGACGATGAAGAGCGGTTTGCTTTGCTTGCTGATCGCTTCGAGGAGCGGAACCAACGATTTGACCGTCGAAATTTTGTCTTCGAAGACGAGAACGAGCGCGTCGTCGAGTTCGACTTTTTGGTCGTCGGCGTTGGTGACGAAGTGCGGGGAGAGGTAGCCGCGGTCGAATTGCATCCCTTCGACGACGTCGACGTAAGTCTCGGCTTGCTTCCCTTCTTCGACGGTGATAACGCCGTTTTTACCGACTTTGACGAACGCGTCGGCCAAGATTTGACCGATCGACGTATCGTTGTTCCCGGCGATCGTCGCGACTTGCGCGATTTCCTTGCGGCTCTTGTCGCTGACCGGAGTCGCGAGCTTGTCGACGTATTCGCCGACGAGCGCCGCCGCTTTTTGAATCCCGCGCGAAAGAGCCATCGGGTCGGCGCCCGCGGCGACCATTTTAAGGCCTTCGAAGTAGATCGCTTCGGCCAAAACGGTCGCGGTGGTGGTGCCGTCGCCGGCGACGGTGTTCGTTTTCGACGCGGCTTCCTTCACCAGTTGCGCGCCCAAGTTTTCTTCCGGGTCTTCGAGCGCGACGTCTTCGGCGACGGTAACGCCGTCTTTGGTAACTTTCGGGGCGCCCCAACCTTTATCCAAAACGACGTTGCGACCGCGGGGGCCCAAGGTGCTTTTCACGGCGCGAGCCAATTTGGCGACGCCCTCGGCGATCGGCCGGCGCGCGGCGTCATCGAACGACATTTTCTTTGCCACTGCGGAATTCTCCTTTAATATTGAGATCGGTTTTTGGTCGAATTGCGCGACGTTTTCGATTTTACGTCGTTCTTAACGTTTTAAACGTCGAAAACGCGTTTTCGAACGCCGCCGCGCGCTTCGTTATTTTCTTTTCATTTCGACGAAAGCCGCCAAACAAGGCGCTTGTTCGCATTCGTTTTACCTACTTTGCCAAACGAACGCTCGCCGCGTCGGGTCAAATAATACCGCGCTTCGTCGAAAGCGGCGCGCCTTTTCGGCGCCGTCGACGTCGTATCGACGCCGTTTCTTATTTTATTGCAATTTCGGCGCCAAAAGACGTTCTCTTTCGAAAAGTACGCGTCTTTTCTTCTAAAAAGCTCCAAAAAAAAGAAAAAAAGAAGAGATTTTTGCGTTTTTTTTATTCCGTCGCGCTTTTTTGACGCGCCGCTCGAAACGCCGCCGCCGTTTTTTCCTCGTTTGGCGTCAAATTGGCAGTCGACACGCCGCCTCGTCGCTCCCTTCCGCTTCGTCCTTCGCGAGCGTCAACGAAAAATCGGTCGCGCGTTCGGAGCAAAATTTCCCGACGCTCGACCGATTTCCCTCTAAAACGCGGCGACGTTAAAAGCCGCCCGTTTCACCAATTTTCTCTATTTTACGCTTCGTTTCCAAAATACTCGTCGTAAGCCGACACGTACCCCGGCTCTTGCGCGCGAATTTTCTCCTCTTCGTAAGCGGCGACGATAGCGCGATGAATCTCTTCGCGGCAAGCGGAATTGATCGGATGAACGACGTCGACGTATTGTTTATGCGGCGCGAGTCCGGCGACGGCGGCGGCCGAAGCGTCTTTCAAGTCGGCGCCGCAAAAGTTGCAAAAATTCGACCCGACGGAATTTTTTTGACGGCAAGACGGACAGCGAAACGCCAGCTTGCGGCTCGGCATCGCGATAAAATAACCTTGATTTCCCTCCAAAATTTTCAAATCGCGCACCGCAAACGCCGCGTCGAACGTTATCGAACAAAAGGCGCGCAAACGTTGGCGCGAATGATCGCCGTCAATTAATTTAATCCGAATTTCCGTTATCGTCATCTTATTCTAATCGATAATAAAGTCGTTGCGGCGCGCGCTTTTCTTTCCTCTCCAAACGAGCGCCGAATAAAAAGCGTTAATCAACGCGACGTCCCTAAGCTCGAAAAGGCCGACGGTCGTTTTCCAACGCGAACCGTCGACGAGCCCTAATAATTAGACGCGTCCGTTTTGGGTATGCGGTTTCCAACGCGACGCCAACAAAAAAAAGAAAAATTTCGTCAAAATTTTAAAAAAAGAAAGGCGCGCCTTCTTTCCAAGACGCGCCTCGCCAATAGAAATCAATCCCCAACCGAAAGACGAAACAAAATCCAATAAACGCGACAAATTTTATTTCCGCTCCCGTTTTCCTTCAAGGGGGAAGCCGAGCGTTTGAAAGCGAAACGTCGTCCGCAACGTTCGAGCGACCGCGATCGTTTCGCCGTCGACGCATTTTCGGCGCAGCGCTTCCGCCGCTTCGTTCGCCGCCGCTTCGCTCGGGTAAATCGCGAAAAACGCCGTCCCGCTCCCGCTCATCTGAACGCCGAGAACGTCCTCCGTCGCCGACAAAAGCGCCCGATACCGCGCGACGCCGTCCCAAATCGTCGCCGCGACCTCTTCGAGTCGATTGAACAACGACGCGCCGACCGACGCCGCGACGCCGCCGCAATCCCCCGATTCTTTCCCGTTTACCCCGCTTATCCCTCTTTCCC
>JAFYVO010000209.1 GCA_017549085.1 Thermoguttaceae bacterium | reverse complement strand
GCGTTCAATTTTTTGAGCTTTTCGCCGCTAAAGTCGGACAATCCTACACGGGCGGGCGTTTGATTCAAACAGAAACGACCGTAGATCGAGCGCGTTCGCGAAGGATTGTCCGGCGCATTATTATTTTACGATCGTAAACATTTGAAAGGTTGAGTCAATGTCGAAATCGACGAAACGAGGTTTCACCCTCGTCGAGCTGTTGGTCGTTATCGCGATCATCGGTATTTTGATTGGTCTTCTTCTTCCGGCGGTTCAAGCGGCGCGCGAAGCGGCGCGTCGTATGCAATGCACGAACCAACTGAAACAACTCGGTTTGGCCGCGCAAAACTTCCACGACGTTCAAGGCTACTTCCCGAACCTTTCCGGGCAAAAGTTCTTGAAGTCGAAATATAGCGGGAACGGCAACTGGACGCGCTTCTCTTGCTTCTCCGTGATGCTTCCTTATATGGAACAAAACGCGATGCACGAAGAAGTGATCAAAGCGATCGGCGACGGCCACGCTCCGTGGTCGGAAAGCGCGACGATGCCGTGGTGCAAAAACGTTACGGCGTTCCACTGCCCGTCGGACGGGAACGCGAAACGTCCGGAAGGCGCGGTCTGCGGGACGAGCTACCGTATCTGCGCGGGCGACCTCGCGAAAGGTTGGGAATGGGACGAACACCGCGGTTTCGGTTCGGACGGCGACGCGGCGGCGGTTTCCGTCGCGCACATCACCGACGGCACGTCGAACTCGATGGCGTTCAGCGAAGCGGTGATGGGGGGCGGCAACACCTCGACGCGCGTTAAGGGCGGCATCGCGACGCTTGGCGGCAACTACGGTTCTTCCCCGACGAGCTGGCCGAACCTCGGTTTCAAACCGGTGAACTGCGCGGCGGTTCGCGGCTCGAACGGCGAATTCGTTTCGGGCACTTCGGTCGACACGACCGGTTCGCACTGGCGTCAAGGTTGCCGTTGGGCGGACGCGAACGGCAACTACACGCCGTACTTCGCGATTCTCCCGCCGAACTCCCCGTCCTGCGCGAACGGGAACGCCGAAGACTGGTGTATCACCGCCGCGTCGAGCAACCACTCGGGCGGCGTCAACACGGTCTTCGTCGACGGTTCGGTTCGCTTCATTAGCGAAACGGTCGACGCAGGCGATCAATCGAAATCGGCCGACGACGTCGCGACGAACAAAGATCGTCCGCAAGACTACGGCGGGAAATCCCCGTACGGCGTCTGGGGCGCTCTCGGCTCCATCGCGGGCGGCGAAACGAACGCGACCCTCTAATACATAACGGCGCGCGGGAAGGCGTTTAACCTTCCCAACGCTTTTCGCAACGGCGTCGCGGACTTTGGTCGGCGGCGTCGTTTTTTCAATCGAGCAAGAGATGCGGGACGGCGCGAGTCGACCGTTAGGAGAAAAAACGATGATGAAGATGAAAACGCTGATGTTGTTGGCGTTCGCGGCGAGCGCGATTTTGGTTTCCGGTTGCGGCAAAGACTTGGGTTACCGCAAGACGACGGGCGTCGTTACGCTCGACGGGGCGCCGTTGGCGGGGGCTATCGTTACGTTTGTCGCTCAAGGTCAAGGCGCGGAAAGCGGCGCGGCGACGACGAACGAAAAGGGCGAATACTCGGCGAACAGCGGTTCCGTCGGCGAAGGCTTGAAACCGGGCGAATACAAGGTAACGATCTCGAAGCGCGAAACGGTCGTCGACGAAGATTTGGAACGCCTCAAGGCGGGGGAAATCACGGACGACGAATACCAAGAGATCAAAGCGAAGCGCGGTATGAAGGAAAACAGCGGTTCTGTCGGCGCGAACTTGGTTCCAGAAGAATATTCGAGCGCGGCGACGACGACCCTTTCGGCGACGGTTACCGACAATCCGAAACAAAACGTCTTCAACTTCGAACTTTAATCGAAAGTCCTTGCGTTAAACGAGGTTAAGACTCCGAAACGCCGAAACGCGCGCCTCCGGTTTGAACCGCGGGACGAGCGTTTCGGCGTTTTTTTCTTGAAAACGCGCCGTTCGCTTGATTTTCGTCGGCGTTTCCTTTACAATAAAGCGCGAGGGCCTTCGAGCCTAAGAAAGGATAACGTCGATGCAAAAAAATACGAAGAAACGAAATTTTTTCGCGACGACTTGCGCGCTTTTAGCGACGGTCGCGTTCGGAACCGCGAGCGTTCAAGCGGCGGAAAATCTGCCGCGTCTTAAAGTTAGCGAAAACGGGCGGTTTTTAACGACCGAAGACGGCGCGCCCTTCTTTTGGCTCGGCGACACGGCTTGGGAACTCTTCCATCGACTGAACCGCGACGAGGCGATTCGCTATCTCGATAATCGGCAAAAGTTAGGGTATACGGTCGTTCAAGCGGTCGCGATCGCGGAACTCGACGGCCCGTCGCAGCCGAATGCTTACGGTTTCTTGCCGTTTAAAGATTTGAAGTCGCTCGAACCGGCGCTCGGCCCCGGCGCGAACGACGATTATTGGGACGGCGTTGATTTCGTCGTCGAGGAAGCGAACAAGCGCGGCATGTACGTCGGTTTCCTCCCGACTTGGGGTCGTTGGTGGAAAAAGGGCGAAGGCGGCTTCTTCAACCCGGAAAACGCCGAGCGTTACGGGCGTTGGCTCGGCGAACGTTACCGCGACAAAGGCGTCGTTTGGATTCTCGGCGGCGACCGCAATATCGATAACGACGAAGAACGGGCGACCGTCGTCGCGATGGCGCGGGGCTTAAGCGAAGGGGACGGCGGCGCGCACCTGCGCACGTTCCACCCGCGCGGCGGCGGGAGTTCGTCCGATTACTTCCACAACGACGATTGGCTCGACTTCAATATGCGCCAAAACGGCCATAATCTTGAATTTAACTCTTACGAAGGGACGCGTCGCGATTACGAACGAACGCCGATTAAGCCGGTGATCGACGGCGAGCCGGTTTACGAAGACCACCCGGTTTCGTTCAATCCGGACAATCTCGGACACACGACCGCCGCCGACGTCCGCCGCCCGATCTATTGGGATTTGTTTACCGGCGCGTTCGGGCACACTTACGGCTGTCATTCGATTTGGCAAATGTTCGACCCGGAAGACCCGGCGCAATGGGAGGTCAACCGCCCGCTGACGAGTTGGAAAGAGGGGCTCGACGCTCCCGGCGCCGCGCAAATGCGTTACGCGAAGGCGTTGATCGAGTCGCGTCCGTTCCTGACGCGGATTCCGGACCCGTCGCTGATTGTCGAAGACCGCGTTAAGAGCTCGATTCCGGGCGTCGGAACACGGCGTTTTGCGGCGACTCGCGACGAAGCGGGAACGTACGCGTTCGTTTATGTTCCGCTCGGGCGAAAGTTTAGCGTTAAAACGGAAGTCATTAAGGCGAAAAAAATTCGGGCGTTTTGGTTCGACCCGCGAACCGGCGCCGCGCGGTTGATCGGCGAGTTCGAAAATACCGGCGAACAAACATTCCTTCCGCCGACGCCGGGCGAAACGCTCGACTGGGTGCTCGTTCTCGACGACGCGTCGAAGAACTACCCGTTTCCGGGCGTGAAAAAATGGAGCGGAAATCGTTAATTAAAGCGGAGTAAAACGCGTCGCCGACGAGAAAAACGTTGGCGGCGCGTCTTGCTTGTCGGAACTGTTTTGAGAGAATAAGAAGAGTAAAGAACGGCGATGAACGAAGAAAATCGAGCGGCGGAACAAGAGACGGAAAAACGACTTAGCCCCGAAGAAGCGGCGCGAGCGGGCGACTTGGCGACGCTTCGTTATTGGATCGAGGAGCGCGGTTTCGACGTCAATTCGAAAAGCGGCTATTACGGAGCTCGTCGCTCGATTCTTTGCAACGCGATCGAAGGGCAAGATTTGGCGACGGTTCGTTATTTGGTCGAAGAAGCCGGCGCGCAAGTCGAATACGGCGCCGACTACGTTCCGCTCGTCTACGCCGCTAGGGACGGGGCTTGGGAGATTGTTCGTTATCTCGTCGAGGAGCGGCGCGTTCGCGTCGAGGAAACGGACTACAATTGGGGAACGATTCTTCACTGCGCGGCGCGAACTGGGGACTTAGCGTTGACAAAGAGCGTCGTCGAGAAATACGACGCGGCGAAGCTGATTAAATACGAAACCTTTAGGGGGGAAACGCCGATTTTTTACGCGGTCGAGTCGGGCGCGTTGGACGTCGTTCGTTATTTGGTCGAGCTGGGTTCGGACGTTAACCTAGAACTTGACTTGCATTATCCGGAAAGCTGTTCCAGCGATAATAAAAGACTAACGCACGTCGCGGCGGAAAACGGTTTTCTCGATATTCTCCGTTATTTAATCGAGGAAGCGGGCGCCGATCCCGGCCCTTATCCGGGGAGATACGACAAGGGAACGCCGACGTCGCTCGCGTTGGAAGGGCGACATTGGGAGACGGCGCGTTATTTGCTTAACGAAGTCGGGTTGCCGGTGGAGCGTTGGGAAATAAACGGCGCGGCGCGCGGCGGTGATTTGGCTGTTTTTAAAGACTGTTTGGCAAGGCGTCCCGATTATTTAGAAGGTTGGAAAGACGACGAGTGCAAGCGCGAAGATATTGTAGAAGCGTTAAGCGCGGCGATCGAAGTCGACGCGTTGGATATCGTTCGCTATTTAATCGAAGAGCGCGGCGTCGACGTCGGGATTAAGGGCAGGCACGATGAAACGGCGGCGCTTTGCGCGGCAAAAACGAACAAACCGGAAATTTTGCGTTATTTAGTCGAGCGCGGCGCGGATGTTAACGCGAAAGATGGGAATGGCGAAACGGCGGTATTAAGAGCGGTGGAGGCTGGAGCGTTTGAAATTGTTCGTCTGCTGGTCGATGCGGGCGCCGGCCTCGACGCGAAAAACAAGAACGGCGAGACGCCGTTGCATTTTGCGGCGAAAACGAAGTCGATTGAACTTGTTCGTTATTTGGTCGAGTCGGGCGCGGACGTTAACGCGACTTCGTATTACGGAACCGCGCCGTTGTGTAACGCGGCGTGGGGAGGGGCGCCGGAGATCGTCCGTTTTTTGCTCGAATCGGGCGCGGACGTTAACGCGAAAGACGGGAATGGCGAAACGGCGTTGCATATTGCCGCCCGACATAACAATTTCGAGGCCGTTCGTGTTTTGCTCGAATTAAGCGCGGACGTCGGCGCGACGAATTCGAGCGGCGAAACGGCGTTGCTGCTTGCTGCGCGTTACCGGGGAAATACGGAAACGGTTCGCTGTTTAATCGAGTTGGGCGCGGTTGGCGAGGCGACGAGCGAGGAATGCGAAAAGGCGTTGACGACGGCGGCGGACGACGACGCGTTGGAAATCGTCAGGCTTTTGATGAAATTGCGCTCGAACGTCGACGAAACGAACGCGAACGGCGAAACGGCGTTGCATCTTGTTGCGAAAATGAAGAGCGCGGCGAGCGTTCTTTTATTATGCGACGAGTTAGGCGCGAACGTTTGCGCGACAAATAACGTCGGCGAAACGCCGTTGCACGTCGCCGCAAAACGAGGCGCGACGTCGACGATTCGCGTTTTAGTCGCTCTGGGCGCGGACGTTGGAGCGAAGGACGGCGAAGGGAAGACGCCGTTGCACGTCGCGGCGGAAAACGACGCGTCGAATGGGGCTGAGGAAACCGTTCGCGTTTTGCTCGAATTGGGCGCCGACGTCGCCGCGAAGGACTCGGAAGGCAAGACGCCGCGGGAACGCGTAAAAAAGGAGAGAGGGCGTTGGAGCTGGACGGAGACTCGCTTGATTGCCGCGAACGCCGACGAACCGAGAGAGTTGAGAAACAAAGCGTTCAAGGATACGATCTTGCGGCGCTTCGACGATTGGGGATTAAAACAGTTGTTGGAAAAGGGAAACGTCGACTTAAACGCGACCGACGGAAACGGCGATACCGCGTTGCACAATGTCGCGAAAAATAGGGACGGCGCGAACTGGGGAAAAATTTTGCTCGAAGCCGGGGCGGATCCGACGCGGCTTAACCGACGCGGTGAAACGCCGTTGGACGTCGCGAGCTTTCGCGCTTGTCGGGACGCGTTGGAAGCGCCGACGCGGGAACGGTTGCGAGCGAAACGGTTGGCGCGAGCCGAACGGAAACGGAAAGATAAACGTTGACGCGGCGTCGCGCGTCGGTAAAAAGGAGGAAAGCGAAAAATGAAAAAGAACGGTAAAAAGGGAAGAAAGCGCGGTTGGGCGGCATTCGCGACGTTGGCGGCGATTTGCGGAACGGTTGGGACGGTCGCGGCGTTCGCGGTCGAAACGGAGAAAACGGCGCAAGCGACGGCGGTTCCGGAACGCGTCGTCGCGTCGGCGTTTGGGTTCGACGCGGCCGATTCGACGGCGGCGCTGCAGGCGGCGATCGATTCCGGAGCGCGGACGGTCGTCGTCGACAAGCAAGACGGCCCTTGGGTAACGACGCCGTTGACCCTGCGGAGCGACTTGGAACTTGTTTTAGAAGAGGGCGTCGAAATCGTCGCGAAAGCCGGGGCGTTTCTTCCCAAGGGCGACAATCTGATGCGGGCGGCGAACGTCGAAAATTTGACGATTCGCGGCGAAGGAACCGGCGCGACGCTCCGAATGCGCAAGCCGGAATATTGGGAAGCGCCTTACGAGAAGTCGGAATGGC
>JAFYVO010000208.1 GCA_017549085.1 Thermoguttaceae bacterium | reverse complement strand
CGAAGAAAAGTAAGTCGAGCGTTTGAGTCGACTCGCTAAACGTCGCGTCTCCGGGCGCGGCGTTTTTGCGTTTTTAACTATCCTGCGCGCTTTGCGTATCTTGACGACGGGATTTAACGAAAACGTCGATCGCGACGATTTTTACAAAAAATTTTTAAGATAATTGCGAAAACGGTCGAATTTTTATCGAAACGAACGCGTCTAACCCCTTGTAGGCTTCGCGTTTTGAGTTAAATTTAACGGAAGTCGTATCGTCGGGGAGCGCGCTAGTAGTCGTTGATCTCGACCGGTTTAGGCGATTTGACGTCGTTTCGGCGAAAGTCGGCGCGGCGTCTTGAAAACGAACGTTCGAAGAATAACGTTCGACGAACTTAACGAACGCTCGTAAAAAGTCGAGCGGCGCGGGCGGCGTCCGAAAGGGCGGCGTTTTAGAATTTTTCCATTTGAGGAGCTTTTCAATGGCGAACACTGTCAAGACGAGCAAACGCGGGTTTACCCTCGTCGAATTGTTGGTCGTTATCGCGATCATCGGGATTTTGATCGGCTTGCTTCTTCCGGCCGTCCAAGCGGCTCGCGAAGCGGCGCGTCGTATGCAATGCACGAACAACCTCAAGCAATGGGGCCTCGGCATTCAAAACTACCACGACACGAACGGGGCGATGCCGGCCGCGCAAAGCTGGTGCGTCAACGACGGCGGCTACGGCGGGAACGGCTACACCTACTACTGGTCGGCCACGTTCAAAATCTTCCCGTACATCGAACTCGGCGCTCGCTACACCGACATCTACAACCGTCGCCCGTATCCGTGGGAAGGCGGCGCGACGAAATCGGACGGCACCCCGCTCGACGCGATCAAGGGCGCCATCGACACGATTCTTTGCCCGTCGGACGGGAACGCCACGCAACCGGGTAAAAACGGCGGCGGTCGCACGAACTACGTCGTTTGCTACGGCGACTGCATCGACGCGAACCAACTCGGCGAAATCGACGGCGTCGGCGCGGAATGGGACTGCACCCGTCGCGGCGCGTTCGGTTCCGGGCGCTTCAAGCCGCTCGCGATGGTTACCGACGGCACGAGCAACACGATCGCGGCGAGCGAAACCGTTACGAACCCGATGACCGAAAACGGCTTCACCGGGATTAAGGGCGGCGTCTATCCGGTCCGTCCGACGAGCGCTTCGAGCTGCTACAACGACGCTCGCAGCACGACGAACCAAGGCGAAATGTCGCGCGGTTCCGAAAGCAGCTGGCGCGGCCACTGGTTCGGCGACGGTCGTCCGGTCAACGGCGGCTTCATCACGGTTCTCCCGCCGAACGGCCCGAGCTGCTCGAACGGCGCCGGCGACGGCGTTTGGGCGATCGTTTCCGCTTCGTCGAACCACAGCGGCGGCGTCAACGCCGTTATGCTCGACGGTTCGGTTCGTTTCATTAGCGAAACGATTTCGACGAACATCACCGGTCGCGACAACGAAGGCACCCCGGTCAAGGGCCCGCAAACCGGCAAATCGCCGTACGGCGTTTGGGGTTCGCTCGGCACGATCAGCGGCGGCGAAACCGACACGATCTGATTTTGAGGAGACTTGAACGATGCAAAAGAAACTTTTTGCGCTTCTCGGCGCGGTCGCGTTGAGCGCGGTCGTCGGTTGCGGCGGCCCGAAAAAACCGGCCGACCTCCCGGAACTTTACCCGGTCAAAATTACCGTTATCCAAGACGGCCAACCGCTCGAAGGCGCGTCGGTTCAGCTGAACGACCCGAGCTTGGCGGTGCGTTTCGTGATGGGCGGCAAGACCGACGCGAAGGGCGTCGCGGTCATCAAGACCGACGCGCAATTCGCGGGCGCTCCGGCCGGTAAGTTCAAGGTTACCGTTTCGAAGGAAGACATTCCGGAACTTCCGGCCGACTTGGCCGGCGGCCCGCCGACCGACCCGGCCGAACTCGCCGAGTACAACAAGAAAATGGCCGAACACAGCGATTCGGCTTGCGACACGGTCGACCTGCAATTCAAGAAGATGGGCACGACCCCGGCGGAAATTGAAGTGACGACGAGCGGCGCCGAAACGACCGTCGACGTCGGCGAAAAGGTCAACATTCCGTTCAGCGAATCCCGCAAATCCAGCTCCTGAGCGCCGGTCGCGACCGCGCGACTCCGGGCCCGCGCTACCGCGCGAGTTCGTTTTCTTCGCTCCGTTGTCGCTTGACTTTTTAGCCCAACGGCGGTTAAAGAGAAAAAGACGTCGAACCGCAAGATTCGGCGTCTTTTTTATTGGCGCGGCCCGCGAGGGCGGTTTTACCCGCGCAGCCGCGCGAGTTTGTTTTCTTCGCTCCGTTGTCGCTTGACTTTTTAGCCCAACGGCGCGGGGGAACGCCGGGCGAGGCGGCGAAGAAAACATCGATTTCGCTTCGCCGAAACGGTTGAGCGAATAAAAACGCGTCGAGTGTTAAGACTCGGCGCGTTTTTTTGTTGCTTGCGTCGACGGCATAAGCGTTGAAGCGGTTGGCGATTGTTAAAAGAAAGAACGGCTTGATGAAACGAGAAGACGTTGTTTCTCCCGGCGAAATTTTATCGGAAGAGTTCTTGAAACCGGCGGGAATCTCGGAACGCCGACTCGCGCTCGACTTAGGCGTTCCGGCGACGCAAGTTCGCGAAATTATTACCGGGAGCCGCGCGATCTCCGAAGAAACGGCGCTCCGACTCGGCGCGTTTTTCGGCGTCGAACCGGAATTTTGGCGGAACTTGCAAGCGCGCTTCGACCGTTTGACGGAGGCGTCTTGACCGTTTGACTTCGGCGGCGCAAACAAAAAACGCGCCGAATCTTTCAATTCGACGCGTTTCTCCATTTTAAACGAAAAGCGGAGTTAAACCGCGTTTCGGGTTAACCGATGGGGCGCGGTTCATTTCGTGTAATCCTTGACCGCGCCTTTGCTTTTGTCCGGGTCGGCCGGGCGTTGCGGGTAACGCTTCGGATTCTTTTCGAGTTCGGTAAGGAGTTCCTCGATACCGCGTTCGAGTTGCGGGTCGCGACCTTCGAGCATCGCTTTCGGGTCTTGCCAAACTTCGATGTCCGGGTCGACGCCGTGTCCTTCAATGACGTAAGCGCCGGACGCGTCGTTCGTCGCCGTCAACGGAACCGAGACGCCGCCGCCGTCCGTCAGCGGACCGCGACCGGAAATCCCGACGACGCCGCCCCAACTGCGCTTCCCGATCAGCTTGCCGAGACCGGACTTGCGGAAGTAGTGCGGGAAGATGTCGCCGTCCGACGCGCTCGTTTCGTTGATCAAGCAAACGAGCTTCGCGTCGCAGGCGATCGTCGGGTAGGTCGTCGGCGTTTCGCGAACTTGCGCGAAGCGGGAGCCGAGGAGCTTTTGGTTTAACCGCATAATAATCCAAGGCGAAATGTTCCCGCCGCCGTTGTTGCGGTCGTCGATAACGATCCCTTCCTTGCGGATTTGCGGATAGTACCACTTAACGAACTCGTACGCGCCGTCGCCGCCCATATTCGGGACGTGAACGTAACCGAGGCGACCGCCGCTCGCTTCTTCGACGCGCTTTTTGCGTTCGAGAACGAAGTCGAGGTAACGGAGCGAATCTTCCGAGGTCAACGGAACGTAAACGGTCGTCCAAGCGTTGTCTTCGGAGCCGTCTTTGCTCAGCGTCAGCGTTACTTGGCCCGATTTGTGTTGCAGGAGACGATACGGGTTGTCGTTTCCGACGAGTTTTTCGCCGTCGATCGCCAAGACGTAGTCGCCTTCCGACGCGTTGACGCCGACTTCCGTCAACGGGGAACGGTATTTCGGCTCTTCGTTTTGACCGCGGAAAATCTTCGCCAAGCGGTAAAGATTCTTTTCGCCGTCGAGTTCGAACAAGGCGCCCGGGAGCGCGCAGACCGGACGTTCCGGAACGACGTAGTCGCCCCCTTCGACGTAAGCGTGGCCGATGTTCAGCTCGGCGATCATTTCGGTGAGGATGTACGTCAAATCGCTGCGGTGCGCGACGTGCGGCAGGAGCGAGCGGTATTGGTCGCCGACCGCGTTCCAGTCGAGGCCGTGCATGTTCTTGTCGTAGAAGTAGTCGCTGAAACGGCGCCAAACTTCTTCAAAGATTTCGTTCCATTCTTCGCGCGGATTGAGGTCGAACGCCAAGCCGTCCGTCGAGAACGTTTTCGCGGAACCCGCCGTCGGCGCGACGTCGTACATCTTGTAGCCGCCTTGCGAAACGAGGATTTTCGAACCGTCCGCCGAAAGAGCGTAACCGCCGATTCCGGTCGCGAAGTCGTTGAGTTTCAGCGTTTTGAGGTCGAACGTCTTCAAGACGGCTTTCCCGTCCGTGCCGCGGCCGTAGTAATCGGCGGTCGTTTGGACGAAGAAGAGGACGTCTTTCGCGGCGCTCAGCGAACCGTAGTTTTCGGACGAAATCGGGAGGCGAACGACGCGGCTTTCGATACCGTCGAAGTCGATTTTCTTCGCTTCGGCGTTTTCGGCTTTCGCTTCGTCGGCGGCGTCGGCTTGCGCTTCTTCCGCTTCGTCGCTCTTCGGCGCGAAGATATTCTTCACGTCTTTGCGGAGCGCCATCGCGAAAATACCGTCGAAACGGTCGCCCGCGAAGTTCCATTCGATCGAGCTAAATTGCGGATAGTACTCGCGTTGGCCGATGAAGAAGAGCCAGTCGCCGTCTTGCGACCAAACCGGCGAACCGTTGTCGAAGGTCGGGTCGGTGACGCGAATCGACTCGCCGCTTTCGCGGCTCCAAATGGAGATCGCGCTGTATTCGTTTTCGGTCTTGACCGAGTAGGCGAGGTATTGACCGCAGGGGGACCAAGCGGCGTTCGGGAACCCGGCGAAACGGTCGCGGTCGACTTCGACGAGATTGTCGCGGGCCGGCGTTCCGTTTTCGTCGCGCAGGAGGAGCGCCCAAAGACGGTTTTGCGCGTCGCGGAACGAGAGCGCGGAACCGTTCGGGGCCCATTCGAGCGAGTCGAGCTTGCAGGTCAGCGAGTCGGTGAGTTGGATTTTCCCTTTTTCGCCCTTTTGGTCGACGATGTAAACTTGGTCTTCGCCGCTTTCGTCGGAGAAGAACGCGATCCAGCGACCGTCCGGCGACCAAACGGCGCTGCGTTCGTGCGCGCCGGAGGTTTGCGTCAGGTTGCGGACGAGGCCGTTTTCTTGCGGAACGGTGAACGCTTCGCCGCGAGCGACGAAGAGCGCGCGTTCGCCTTTCGGGCTCAAGCCGTAAGACTCGATTTTATCCGAAACGGAAACGCGTTTCGGACGGGCGGCCAAACCGTCGTGCGGAACGACGATCGAAAGTTCGCGCGTTTCGCCGTTGTCGACGTTGAGAACGCGGAGTTGACCGGCGTATTCGTAAACGATTTGGTTCTTGCCGTCGCTCGACGCCCAGCGAACGTCCCAAGTCGTGGAGTCGGTCAGCTTTTGAACCGGGTTTTCGACTTCTTCCGGGACGTACTTGTAGAGGTTGAGCGTGCCGTCGCGGTCGGAAACGAAGTAGACGTAATCGCCGACCCACATCGGGTCGCGGTCGGTGCGCGGCGTCGTCGGGATTTGCGCGAATTCTTGCGTTTCGCGGTTGAAAATCATAAGGTATTGCGCCCAACCGCCTTCGTAACGCTTCCAGTGGCGGAAGTCGCGGTAGAGCGGGGAATAGACGAGGCGCTTGCCGTCCGGCGAGAGATCGCCGGCGCCCGCGACCGGCGTCCCGATCTTCGTCGGAAGGCCGCCGTCGACCGAAACGAGGTAGATGTTCGTCAGCGAGTCGACCGAGTTCGAGTCGCGCTTCGAGCGGAACATCACTTGCTTGCCGTCCGGCGTCCAGCCGAGCGTTTGCGCTTCGACGCCGCGACGCGGAGCCGCCGCGAACGGGGTCGGGTAGTACGTCAGTTGACGCGGTTCGCCGCCGGTCGACGGAACGACGTAAACTTGGTCGTCGCCGTCGTATTGGCCGGTGAACGCGATCCATTTGCCGTCCGGCGAGAATTTCGGGAAGACTTCCTGCCCGGCGTGCGCGGTGAGGCGAACGACGTTGTTTCCGTCGAGGTCGCTCTTCCAAATGTCGCCGGCGTAGCAGAACGCGACTTGGTTTTCGAAGACGTCCGGGTAACGCAGCAGTTTCGTCGGTTCCGGAGCCGGAGCGTTTTCGTCTTGCGCGAAGAGGGGCGCCGACAGGGGCGCGGTCGCGAAGAGCGCGGCGGCCAGGAGCGACGAAGCGAACGAGCGTCGTTTCATACTGTTCTCCTTAATTAATATAAAAGGGGGGAAAATTGGTTTTTCGTCGAAAAGCAAGTCGAATCGCCGACCCAAAAATCGGCGCGAACGTTCCGACTCTAACGATATTTTAAAATAAAACGATAAAAAAGAAAGGGCTGAAAATGAAAATTTGGTGAATTTTGATAAAATAGACGGTTTTGCGCGTCGGAAGCGTCAGGGTAATAGAATGATTTTGAGAGGAATAGGCAAGAAGGGAAAGAGCGAGAAAAAACGCCGCCGAACGATTCGAGAGAACGAACGTCCGGCGGCGTCGCGGAAAACGTCGCGGTTTTCAGTCGGCGAAACGTTATTCGAGCGGTTCGACGCGCAAACGGTCGACCTTCAACGCCGCGTCGCAAGCGCGGACGCCGACGCGACCCGAGACGAACGGCGCGTCGTCGACGTAACGCAACGCTTCGGCGCCGTCGACGAAAACGACGATCCGAGCCCCGCGAATTTCGACGCGCAGGTCGATCTTTTGGTTCGGCTCGAAACGGAACTCTTGACGCGCCAACGGTTTCCAGTTGAACGAATGCTTGCCGAGAACGACCGCGTTTCCGTTGAAGCCGACGAAGTAACCGCGGAAGAAGTCGGTTCCCAACTTCGGCGAGTTGTTCGGGCCGCCGAGCGCCGGGTTTTGGACGCGGAAAACGAGCCCGCCGTTCGGACGAGCGTCGAGGAATTCGAGCGTCGCGTCGAGCCGGTAGTCGCCCCAAGCGTCGTCGCCGTAAAGTCGCTTCCCGAACGGCTTTTCCCCTTGCGCGACGAGCGAGCCGTCGACGAGCGCCCAAGCGCCGTCGGAGTAAGCGGGCGCGTCGAAAACGGGCGCGAAGTCGGTCGGCTCCGGAACGTCGTCGCCGAGCGTTAAGTCGAGGCGCGCCAATCGGAAAGAGCCGGACGCGGCGGCGATTTGGAGTCGAGT
>JAFYVO010000207.1 GCA_017549085.1 Thermoguttaceae bacterium | reverse complement strand
TTCGGAGCGCCGACGTCGTCGCGGTTCAAGCAGGTGAACGGAAACGATTGCAACAGGTGAAGTTCGATCAATTTCATTGCGTTAATCTCCTTTATTTTCGACGGTTGCGAACGCAAGCGCGTCGTTATGTTCGTTATTTTCTTTTTAGCGACGACAAAGCGCCGTCGTTAAATTTTACGCCAAAGGTTTCAACAGCAAAAGTCCGAAACCTAAGCCTTTAGCGCTTCCGATTCCGTTTTTCCAAGTCGCTTCGAAAAGCTCGAAATCGATCGGCGACAAGACGCCGCGAAACTCGACTCGCGACAAAGTTCCGCGCGTCGTTTTCCTTTTTTTCTCTTTCGTTTTTTCGTCCGTCGTTTCTATCTGTTTGTAAAACGGCTCTTTAACCGGCGGGTCGAAGTCGAGTTGTTCGACGCGGAACCCGCCCGCCTCGCCTTTACGCGTCAGCCACTCTTTTAGCTCCGCGGCGTCGCAAATCGCGGTTCGCGAACCGTTTTTCTTGCGACACCCGTCTTCAAACCGCACGACGCGTTTAACGGTCGGGTTCGCGGAAAGCGCAAACTCATATTTCGCGTGTTTTAGAAACGTCTCGGCGACCGTTTTCGTCGCTTGCCGTCCCCAACCGAGCGGGGCCGGTTCCGCTTCCGACAAAATCCAAAGCGTCGACGCCGAGTCGCCAACGTCGAGCCGCCAAAGAAACGGCTGTTCCGTCCCGGCGGGCAATCCGGGAAACGCGCGCCAAATCGCTTGGTGCCAGTCGTAACGGTCTTTCAATCCTAGTGTTATCTCGTCTCCTCTTCCGACGAGAACGCGAGTCAAAAACATCGTTATTCGTCGCCTCCTTCGCCGTCCGCGTCAAACTCGGCGACTTCATTGGGAACGTCCCAATATTTTGCCGCCCAACGCGTTTTCACGTCGTTGTTCCAGTAACGCAAATCCCAGTACAACGATTCCCACGGAACGGCGACGTCTTTCGCTTTCATTGCTAATATCAAACTTTTCAGTCGTTTACAAACTTCCTCGACAGTTCGACACGCCAATAATCGACGGAACGTCGCGTCAAAACTTGGCGCTTTGTCGGCGTCAAGATTTTTTACCGCCAATTTTTTCGCTGCGGCTCCGAAATTACTCCAAGGCGTCGCGTCGTTTTTTGGATTGGTCGCATAACCAGCGGCAATCGTTTGACATACGACGCGCTCCTCGTCGACGTTCAAGCGACAAAACCGCCCGATATGCGGCCAAGCGCGCGTCTCCGTCGCTTCGCTAAATCCGCGGCGCAAATCGGCCAAGACGCCGCAATCGCGCTCCGGCGATAAATTCAGCAAAAACTGAATAAACGCGCAAGACGTTCGTTTTTCGTTCTCGCTCATCAAACTTTCTCCTTTCCGTCGTTTATTGCAATCTCATTTTTCCTCGTTTTCCGCCGTTTCATTAGCCTTCTTGGCTTTGCCCTTCCCCGCTTTCGCTTCGGTCTTTTTCTTCTTGGACTTTTCAGGCAAGGATAAAATCCGTCTTCCTTCGGCAAACGCTTGAAGTTGACGCGCGGTTCGTCGCGGACACGTTTTTTCGTAAGCGTCTTGCATCTCGTCTTTTAAGGTTTTTCGCCAACGCTCTAATTCGCCGCCTTCGCCCGCTTCTTCGATCAACTCGTCGACGCGGCGTTCGAGCGCCGTCCAAAATCGATTCTTCGCTTGAACAAGAAGCGACGTTTTTTTTGTCCCATTCCTTTTGCGCTTCCGCGTTTAGGCTGTCGCAATAACGTTTCACCGCGCCGGCGAGCCGTTTTTCGGCGACTTCCGACGTTTCCACGCCTTTCTTATACTTTGTAATCGCGTCGTTTACGACTTTGTCGCTCAAATAAAGCCAAGGAATTTCAACGCGCCAACTCGCCGTATCGACGACCTTGGCTTTATCCGTCGCCAAACCGCCCGTCCACACTTTGAAAATCTCGTTTTCGCCGTCCGCTCGAACGTCTCCTTTATGCAAGTTCATCGGACCGCCGCCCAAACCGACGCTCCACGTCAACATCGATCCTAATTGACGCCACGGTTTACGCTCGGCGTCAGTCCTCGCGTACTTCCACTCATTTTTCTTCTCGTCGCTCAAAACCGTCGCCATCGGTTCGCGAACGCCCTCCTCCAACTTAAGATACGAAACGCCGTTCGCCAGAATCATATTTCGCCCGTCTTCCTCTAAACGAATAAAACGAGCGACCGGAACCAATCGTCCAAACCACGAACTGGCCAACGTTTTCTTTACGTCTTCGGTAAACGGCGCGTCAAATTCCCAAACCGGTTTTCCAACGTTCGACGGAAAATATGTCAACCGATCAAACGAAACCATATTCCAAGCGATCGTTTGACGCAAATTCGCGCCTTGTAAAAACGCGAACAACATACAGCTTTCCACGCAAGGAGCGTTGGCGCTCGACCCGCCGCCGTCCGTTTCCCGACCGTTAATCGTCGCGACGCCGATACGTCCGCCCGGCGAAAACGCCAAATAAACGAGCAAATTTCGCGCCAACCAATCCGGCTCGTGCGCGCGCCCGTCCTCCGTCGCCGTTTGGTCGAAGAGCGTGTTGTTGTTTCCGGACGCCAAGCCGAAGTCGAGTTTGTCCGTCTTCGTTCGTCCAACCGCTTCCAACGCCTTGACTTGCAAAAACGGGCGCTCGCCCCAAAGATCGAAACGGTCGCGCTGTTCGTCGAGGTAAGCGAGCGACGCGGCGACGAGTTTCCCCTCCGCTTCGCGCCATTCGTCCTCGTCTTTCGGCCCGTTCAACGCTCGTTGCGCGATGCAAATCAACAGGCGATAAAGCGTTATCCTTTCAAGCGTTCCGACCGACAAATCAATCAGTTCGTCCGAACGCTCAAACAGCTCCCGCAACCCGACCTTAAACGTCGCCCCCTCCGCGTCGACGACGGGAATCCAAGGTTCGTCGACCAGATTAAAAGAACGCGGCGTTCCGTCGTCCTTACCACTCGAATTCTTCATCGCATTCTCCGTCGTTTGAATATGTTACGTCTTCACGACACAAAGTCGCGTCGTCGCCTTTCTCTTCGTAAAACCCCAATTCGTCCGTATAGCGAAACGGCGTCGCAATTTCGTCGAGCGTCGAAAGTTCGCCCGTCTCCGCGTTAATTAAAAACGGCGCCAAATTTTCCGAAAACTTGAAATAAGTCTCGCTCAACATATTATATACCCGCGAAATTTGCGGCGTCAACCCTTTTTTCAGCGCGGTAGGACGCCTGGCGTCCCACCGGGCGTTGTTTCGACAAGAAATCGTCGTCCGCGCCAACGCAACCGCGTCGCAAAATCGCCAACGTTTATCTAATTTAACTTCGCGTCCGTCGAGAAGCGTAATCGTCGGCTCTCTTTTTCCGAAATCGACGCCAAGCAACGGCAACGCGTCGACCGACGGCGAGTCGTTGTAACGCGTATGACATTCGGCGTCGGTCAGCGTCGGTAAAACGCCGACGCAACTTAACGCTCCGGCGCGATTTTGCATCCTCTCGACCTTCTCGTTCATCTCGCTAAGCATTGTCGCGACCTCGGGTTCCGTTTCGTCGCGGTCTTCGTAAGTCGCTTCTAAGAGGCGGCGAACGTCGGTCGGCGCGACGATTTTTTCGAGAGGGCGCCAAACCTCCGCCGTTCGCCAAAGGACGTAAGGCGCGTAAACGTAAGCGTCGGCTTCCAAACGAGTTTTGAACGAAAAGGCGCCGTTCTTCTCGCCGCCGGCCTCGACGTTTTCTCGCGGGTAAACGATCAAGACGCGCGGCTCTAACGCCTTGCGATTCGGGCGGTTGTGTCGCCAAAGCCGTCCGATTCGCTGCAGAAGCAGGTCGGTCGGCGCCAAGTCCGTAATCAGGAAGTCGGCGTCCAAATCGACGCTCTGCTCGACGACTTGCGTCGAGATAAGAAGCGCGCCGCTCGTCCGATCGCCGTTTTTACCGAAGATCGCAAACTGTTCATTTTCAATCGTTTCGCGCCGACGCGTCGGGAAACGTCCGTGCAAAAGCCCAATTCGCTCCGCCGGAAGCCGCGCGCTCGAAACGCTCTTCGCCAAACGATAAAGCGCCTGCGCTCGGTCGACCGTGTTCGCGACGCATAAAACAAGTTCGCCCCGCTCCGCCGCCTCGACCGCGCGCTTGACGACGTCGCGTAAATCCCGTTCGCAACGCT
>JAFYVO010000206.1 GCA_017549085.1 Thermoguttaceae bacterium | reverse complement strand
GTTTCCAAGACCTCCGGCGCGTCTTTCAGGAAATACCCCATATTCTCGTATTGCCGGACGACGTCCAACTCGCAAACCGCGTCGGAGTCGGTTTCAACGACGATTTTCTCGATCGCCGCTTCGAGCAAACGTCGGTTTTCGGCTCGCGCTTCTTCGTCGAACGCGCGGAGGAGGAAAACGGCCTTCGCGACCGAGACGCCGCCGTCGAGCTTGTAAAGATGGATAAACGGTTCTCGATTTTCCGTTTGTTCCGGCGTTCGTTCGGGCGGAAGTTCGGCGACAATGCGCGCTAAAATCGCCGCCGCGTTGATCATCGTCCCCTTCGCTTCGCCCGGGTGAACCTCGACGCCGCGAACGGTGATCGTCGCGCGGTCGGCCGAGAAGGTTTCGCCGTTGATTTCGCCGCCGGGGCCGCCGTCGACGGTGTACGCGCAGTCGGCGCCGAAACGCTCGACGTCGAAAAACGCCGTTCCGTTCCCGATTTCCTCGTCCGGAGTGAAGCAAACGCGAACGTTCGCCCGTTTTTGAGTCGAGTTCGCGAGCCGCTCGACCGCCGCCATAATCGCCGCGATCCCCGCCTTGTCGTCGGCGCCGAGCAGGGTCGTCCCGTCGGTAACGACGAAACGACGCCCGACGAGCGGCTTCATTTCGTCCGTTTCCGGAATAACGTCGCCGTTTTCAAGCGCGATATCGCCCCCTTCGTAAACGAGCGTTTTCGGGCGGACGTTCGCCCCGGACGCGGCGCAGGACGTGTCGAGATGCGCGATCAGCCCGATCGTCGGAACCGGCTCGTCGGCGTTTTGCGGCTCGACGTTGGCCGGAAGCGTCGCGGTAACGTAACAATGCTCGTCGACTTCGGCGTCGGTCAGCCCGATTTCGCGCAACTCGTCGACCAAAACGCGAGCCAAATCGAATTCTTTCGGCGAACTCGGGGTCGTCGTCGCCTCTTCGTTCGACGTCGTTTCGATCGCGACGTATTTCAAAAATCGTTCGAGCGGGCTCTTCAAAGTCATCGTTTCGCCTCCTCGCCGACCGTTTTCGCGGCGGCTTTTTCTCGTTTTGGTCAATATTTTCTTTTGCGAAATCGCGCTCGTTATTGACGCGAGCGCTACATCGTGTTGTCGATATTAATTAATAAGCGGTTAAAAGCGTCGCGTCGAACGGCGAAAACCGGAATCGCCCAGTCGACGCAATCATCGCGACCGCAACAATCGACGCAATCGCCAAAATCGCGACGACCGACCAACTTTGCGCCGTCAACGTCGTTTAGGGTCGGAAGTCGCCAAATACCGCTTCAACCGTTCGAGCGTCGTCAACGCTTCAATCGGCGTCATTCGGTCGACGTCCAAACGGCGCAGCTCGTCGACGACCGGGTGGTCTTCCGGGCCGAAGAGCGAAAACTGAACGCAATCGCGCTCCTCGGCGCCCTTTTTTCGGCCTTTGCGCGACATACTTCGGAGCGTTTCCCGCACCGCGTCGGTCGTTTGCCCGGCTCGCGCGGCTTCCAAACCGGCCAAAATCTCGCGAGCGCGTTCGACGACCTCTTTCGGCGCCCCGGCGAGTCGAGCGACGTGAATCCCGTAACTTTTATCCGCGGCGCCGGGCGCGATCTTGTGCAAAAACGCAATTTCGTCCCGCCATTCCCGAACCGCGACGTTAAGGTTATTAATACCGTCGTAAATGTCGGCCAAATCGGTCAGCTCGTGGTAGTGCGTCGCGAAAAACGTGCGGCATTTGATTTTCTTCGCGATAAATTCCGCCAACGCCCAAGCGATCGAAACGCCGTCGTAGGTGCTGGTGCCGCGTCCGATTTCGTCCAACACGACGAGGCTGCGCGGGGTCGCGTTGTTCAGGATGCGAGCCGTTTCGATCATCTCGACCATAAAGGTGCTTTGGCCGCGCGTCAGTTCGTCGGAGGCGCCGACTCGAGCGAAAATCCGGTCGACGACGCCGATCGTCGCTTCCCGCGCCGGGATGAAGGAGCCGACTTGCGCCATCAGCGTCAAAAGGGCCGTTTGGCGAATGAACGTGCTTTTCCCCGCCATATTCGGGCCGGTGATGAGGTGCAAAAAGCCGTTTTGCTCGTCGCAGTAAGCGCTGTTCGGGACGAATTCCCCCGCCGGCAACGTCGCGTCGAGGGACGGGTGCCGCCCGTCTTCGATCCGCAAAATCGGCTCGTCGACCATCTCCGGACGGCAGTAATTCCCCTGTTCGGCCAACGTCGCGAGCCCCGCCAAGACGTCGAAGTGCGCCAAGACGTTCGCCGCGCGCTGAATGTCGGCCCGCACGTCCGCGACCTTGCGCCGGAGCGTCGAGAAAATCTCAAATTCGAGTTCCTTCGCGAGTTCTTCGGCGCCGAGCGTCTTTTCCTCGTATTCCTTCAACTCCGGCGTTACGTACCGTTCGGCGTTTTTCAGCGTCTGTTTCCGAACGTAATTCTCCGGAACCTTGTCGGCGACCGAGCGCGACAATTCGATATAGTAACCGAAAACGTTGTTGAAGCCGATCTTCAACCCGGTCAACCCGGTGCGTCGAACTTCGGCGGCTTGATAAGCGGTCAGCCATTCCTTCCCGCCGCGTTGGAGGCGACGGTATTCGTCGAGTTTTTCGCTATAACCGTCGCAAACGAACCCGCCGTCGCGGTAATTGAGCGGGGCTTCGTCGCCGAGCGCGCGCTCGATCTCGTCGCAAAGCTCGTTTTTCAGTTCAAGGTGGTCGCCGAGCGTCTTCAAAAGGCGGCTCGACGAGGTTTCGAGGAAGCTCTTGAAGATCGGAAACGAACGAATCGTCTTCCCGACCCCGATCAAATCGCGCGGCGTCGCCCGTTCCTGCACGATGCGGGAAATGATCCGCTCCAAGTCGAACACGCCGGCGAACGCGTCGCGAATCGGGCCCATCTCGGCGCCGCGCTCGATGATTTCGGCGACCGCGTCCTGACGAATCCCGATAAGATCGCACTCGGTCAGCGGATACGACACCCACTCGGCCAGCAGGCGGCTCCCCATCGAGGTAACGCAGCGGTCCATCGTCGCGAGGAGCGAACCTTCGCGACGACCGTCGCGGTAAGTGCGGACGATTTCAAGACTTCGGCGCGTCGACTCGTCGATTTCCAGCCGTTTTCCGCGACGGTAAGGGACGAGCGCGTCGATGTGTTCGAGCGACTGTTTTTGCGTTTCGAGCAAATAATCGATAACGCCCCCCGCCGCCTGCAACGCGCAAACGTCGTCTTTTTCGTTAAAACCGAACCCTTCGAACGTCGACAGGCGGAAGTGCTTCGAAAGCGCGTCGAAGGCCGTCCGTTTGGCGAAAACCCAGCCGGGTCGCGTCGTCAGCGTCGTCTGTTCGAGCGTCCATTCCGGAAAGATGTAACGAAATTCTTCCTGAATGAGACACTCCGACGGTCGCACCCGCGCCAGTTGATCGAAAAGACTCGAAAACGGAATCGTCGTCGCGGAAAAATGGCCCGTCGACGTTTCGACCCAAGCGAGCCCGACAAGTTTCGTCGGCGGAATGTCGGAAGCGCCGATTTTGCCGAATTTGCGGGCCGCGTCCGAACCGCCGTC
>JAFYVO010000205.1 GCA_017549085.1 Thermoguttaceae bacterium | reverse complement strand
CCCTTTTGGCTCCCCTTTTTTCCCCGTTTTGCGTCCGATTCTTCCGGTCGTTCGCAAAATAACGGCCCGAACGCCGCGTCTTTCGAAAACCGCCCCCGTTTGCGTTCCGCGCCTTCTTGCCAAGAGCGTCGACGCGGGTAAAATGAAGTTGGGTTCGGCGCTCGTCGTTTCGACGCGTTTGCGCCTCCCAACGTCGCGAACGACCGCGAAAATCGCCGCCGTCAAAACGGCTTTTCGGGCGCGCTCGGGCCGTTCGGCGACGCCGTTTTCCCCTTTATATTAATAACGACCAAAAGTCGAACGCGTTCCCCAACGACCGTTCGCCCGTTTCGTCGCGCCGTCAACTTTTTTGAAACGCCGGAGAAGCCGATGTCAACAATCCGTCCAACGCGCCTCGTCCTCCTTTTTGTCGCGACGTTATTCGCTTGGGGAAGCGGAGCGTTCCTTCCGAACGCCGTTCTTCTCAACCGCGCCGCCGGATTCGCGCAAGACGCCGATTCGCCCTTCGTCGCGCCGTCGCTGACCGATCCGTTCGGCGCCGCCGACCCGTTTGGCGGCGATTCGTTCGGCGTCGATTCTTCGGCCGACGCGAACGCGCCCCTTTCGGTCGCGGCGCAAATCGCCCCGCCTCCGGCTTCCGGCGCTCCGGCAATCGCCGAGTTCGCCGAATCGGGCCGAACGCTCGTCGGCTTTTTGACGTTGCAAACGACCGTCGCGTCCGGTTGGCACATCTATTCGCCGACGCAAGGGGACGGCGGTTCCCCGACGAAAATTTCGGTCGACGCCGCGCCGTCGTTCGAAGTCGGCCCGTTCCGCCTCGCGACGCCCTTCGAAGTCGTCGAGTCGACCGGCTTTTTGCTCGAAGAGTTGACCGGAACCGCCGACTGGATCGCGCCGATTACGGTCGCTTCCGCCGACGCGCCCGCCGACGTCGCCGCGTTCCTCGCCGACCTTAAAGCGACCGGCAAAGTCTCCGCGCTCGCTTGCTCCGACGGCGAAGGCGGTTCCTGTTTCCCGCAAAACGTCGAGTTCTCCGCCGCCTTCGACGCGTCTCGCGACGCCGCGTCGATTTGGGCCGCCGCCGAGAAACTCGCGCCCGCCGCCCCCGCCGTCGACGCGCCCCCACCGGAAGCGCCCGCCGACGTCGCCGCCGATAAAACCGGCGAAAGCGACAAAACCGGTCAAGTCGACCAAGCCGACGCGCCCGTCGAAAAGACGCGCTTCGCGTCGCGCCGTTTTGCGCTGTTGCTCCTTTACGCGTTTTTGGGCGGTCTTATTTTGAACGCGACGCCCTGCGTTTTGCCGGTCGTCGGGCTGAAAATTATGTCGTTTTTCTCTCAAGCCGGTCAAAAGCGGTCGAAAGCGTTTATGTTGAACGTTTGGTACGCGCTCGGCGTTTCGGTCGTTTTCCTCGCGCTTGCGTTCGCCAGCGTCGGGTTGAGTTTCCTCTTCACCCGAGTGCTCTTCCAAATCTTGATGAGCGTCGTCGTTTTCGCGTTGGCGCTGAACATGATGGGGCTTTGGGAGCTGCAAGCGCCGGCGTTTTTGGGCGGTCAAAAGTCGAACGAACTGACGTCGAAAGAGGGCTCCGTCGGCGCGTTCTTTAAGGGGCTCGTTACGACGCTTCTCGCGATCCCCTGCGGCGCTCCGCTCTTGAGCCCGACGCTCGACTGGGCGGCCGAAACGGCGCGCAACGGCGAAACCGGCTTGGTCGTCGTCGTTTACTTGGTCATCGGGCTCGGGACGTCGTCGCCGTTTTTGCTCGCGGGCGCGTTCCCGGAACTGCTGAAATTTTTCCCGAAACCGGGCGCTTGGATGGATACGTTCCGCAAGACGATGGGTTACTTCCTCCTGATCGCGGTCGCTTGGATTCTTTACTCGGCGCCGCTCGACTATCAGCTTCCGACGGTCGTTCTCCTCTTCGCGATTTGGTTCGCTTGTTGGAACGTCGGGCGCAACCAATTCGAATACGGGCCGGACGCGTTCAAGAAAAAGGCGACCGGTTGGGGCGTTTCCGCGCTCGTCGTCGTCGCCGTCGTCTTCGCCTCCTTCGACTTCCCGGGGAACCCGTTCGAAACGACGCTCCGACCGGCGGTTGAAAAGAAGATGCTCCGCTGGGCCGAACGCGCCGAGAAATCCGGGCTTTTGGCCGCCGAAAAAGAGAAGCCTTGGCGCCTCTTCGACCGCGCGACGCTCGACGCCGAACTCGCGGCGGGTCGGGTCGTCGTCGTCGACTTCACCGCCGACTGGTGCGTCAACTGCAAATTCCTCGAAAAGACGATTTTGCATACCCCGGAAGCGCTCGACGCGCTCTCCGCTCGCGGCGTCCTGACGATGACCGCCGACTGGACGAACCAAGACGCGCAAACGCCCGACGTCTTGGCGATCAACGAACTTCTCGACGCGACCGGCGCCCGGCAAGTGCCGAAACTGATGTTTTTCTCGCCGGACGACCCGAAAAATCCGGTCGTGTTGAGCGGCCTTTACTCCGCCGACAAGTTTTTTGAAACGTTAAACAACTTCGCGCCGGAAACCGAAACGTCCCAAGCGGAAACGCCGGAAAAATAACGCCGCGACTCGCCCAATTTCCCCGTTTGAACGCGAAACGGCGGCGGCCGTTT
>JAFYVO010000204.1 GCA_017549085.1 Thermoguttaceae bacterium | reverse complement strand
TCGGCGTCTTGGTTCGATTCCATGAACGGCGTCTGCGGTTGCGAGACTACGTAAAACGAATTTGTTAAGTTGCTTTAAACAGATGGATTAAGGAAACGGTATGATCGACGAATATTTGCGGGCGCGGCGACTTTGGAAATTGGTCGGCGACTGTTACGCCGGAACGGAAGCGATCAAAAACGGCGGCGACGCGAAGCTCTACCTGCCGCCGCGACCGTTCGAAAGCGAAGAGATTCGCAAGGCCGTTATCCCGTTTGAACGAACCGCTTACGGACTTCGGCGACACGCCGCGACCTACGAAAATTTCTTCAAGCCGACGATCGACGATATCGTCGGGCTGATGCAAAAGAACAAGCCGACCGTTCGTTTCGGCGTCGCGGACGACGCCGAGTCGCCGGTCGAAGTTCGCGATATGGCGAGTTGGGGGAACCGCTTTAACGACGGGCTTTGCGGACTCAAACAACGGCTCAATTTCGGGCAAGTTCTGCACGGGCGGTACGGCCTGCTGCTCGACGTCGTCGCCGACGAAAACGGACTCGAACCGGCGTTTCGCACGACCGAGTATCCGGCGCCGCAAATCCTTGACGGCGAAGAGCTTGAATCGTCTTCCGGCGCGGAGCGTTCGAAGTTGCGCTGGGTTCTGCTCGACGAGTCGACGCGCCGCTTTCGACCGGAAACGAAAACTTGGAGCGCTTGGCGTCGGCTTCGCCTGCTTGGACTCGACGGCGCAAACCGTTATTACAACGCGATTTTCGAAGGATTCGAAGCGTCGAGCGTTCGCGGCGCTTGGCGCGAATTCGACTTGGACAATCCGACCGAGTCGAGCGGAAGCGGCTTCGCGGCGACGCGCGTCGTCTATCCGACGTTCAAAGGCCGAACGCTCGATTTCGTGCCGTTTACGTGTTGCAACGTCGACCGGCTCGGGCTCGACGTTTGGCAAGACCCGCCTTACCTCGACGTCGCTTGCGTCGCGGTCGGAAATTACGTCGTCGACTCTTGGTACAAAACGGCGCTCTTTCACTGCGCGACGCCGACGCTCGTCGTTTGCAACGCGGCGCGGGAGTCGGAAGGCCTGCGACTCGGCGGAACCATCTGGACGAAGAGCGCGGCGAATCATCCCGTAAACGTTTCGCTTCTCGAAACTTCCGGCTCCGGAATCGCGGAGATGCGAGCGGCGAAGGAAGAGCTGAAAGCGTCGCTTCGGTATTCGTCGATTCGCGACCTGCTCGACGGCGCCGGGGCGAATTCGTCGAGCGACGCGATTCGTTTGCGAACGGAGTCGGGGACGGCGGCGATCGCGGCGGCCGACCGCGCCGGAGCGCGAGCGATCGAGGAACAGCTTTGCTTCGCGTCCCTTTGGGCCGGAGCGTCGCGCGACGAGACCCGCGACCGAATTTCGTTCGAAGCGGACGTTTCTTACCTCGGAACGGAGGTTCGGCTCGAGTCGGTCGTCGCGTTTTTGTCGACGAACGCGCAAGTCGGAATCCTTTCGAACGCCAACGTTTACGCGTTGCTTCAAAAGTCGGTTCCGGGCGTTTTTTCGTCGTTCGAGGACAACGAAGCGCAAAAGACGCTCGACGAAGAAACGGCGCGAGAAGCCGGGTTGGGCGCGGCGTTCGGAGCGTCGGGCGAACTTGGCGACGAAGACGACGAGTCGAACGAAGACGACGCGGCGTCGACCGACAAAGAAGACAAGAGCGACGACGAAGACGAAGCGGAGAAAGAAAAATGAGCGCGAGCGCAATCGTCGAAAAAGAAACGAGTTCCGAACAAACGGAGCGCGACGCGCAAAAGGCGACGCCGCGACGCAAAAGAGGAAAGAGCGTCGATCTTTCGAACGTTTCGCCCGACGCGGTCGCGAAGTACGAACCGCTGATTCGTTCGTTATGTCAAAGCGGAAAATACGGCGCCGCGCTGACTTACGACGAAAAGTTTTCGGCGGGAACGCTCGGCGCGTTGCGGGCGTTGGCGACGTTCGACCCGACGCGCGGAACGAGCGAGGCGTTTTGGGTTTCGTACCAAGCGGACGCGGCGATTAAACGGGAAGCGCGGAAAGCCCGTCGTCGCGTCGTTTGCGTCGACTCGGCGGCGTTCGATTTCATCGCGGAACGCTCGGAGTCGCCGGACGAAACGGCGTCGCGCAACGAAGAGCGCGAACTTTTTCGGGCGGCGCTCGAAACGCTCGACGAACGAAGTCGACGGCTCGTTCAAAAGATCGGGCTCGAAGGGCGGCGTCAGCGCGAAGTCGCGGCGGAGGAAGGAATTTCGCAATCTTGGGCGTCGCGGCTTTACCGTCGCGCGCTCGACAAAATTCGACGTTACGTCGTCGAAGGCGGCGACCGCGACCGCGGCGAAGAGGAACGGCGCTGACGATGAAAAAGAAAACGGATTCTAAGACGAACGACGACAAGACGTTCGAAGATATTCTTCTGGACTTTCAAACGCGGCTTCAAGGCGTCGCGAACGGCTTGGCGGCGAAGCTCGGCGAACTGATCGCGTCGACCGACGCGGACGTTTTGTGAACGCTCGTGAAGAAACTGCCGAAGCGGGAAAAGTCGATTCGCGCGGAAACTCGCCGGATTGAACGACTTATCGCGAAAATCGAGAAGATGCGTCGACCCGGTTTCGACGCGGCCCACGACTTGACGTTCGAAACCGCGCTCGAAGTCGGCGACGCGGCGTCGTCGCAAACGGTTCGCGAAATCGAGACGGCGCAAAAGGACGCGGCGGAGCGGGGCGGCGGCGATTTTTCCGCGTCGAAAAAGAGCGGGAAACGTCCGAAAAGCCTTAGCGCAAAACAAGTTAAGGAAATCGTCGAATACGAGCCGGTCGACGGCGAATCGATCGCGGGCTGGTTCGAAGGGCTCCGGCGCGGCGACCTGCAACGGATAACGCGGGCGGTCGCTCGGGCGTCGGTCGAGG
>JAFYVO010000203.1 GCA_017549085.1 Thermoguttaceae bacterium | reverse complement strand
CCGTTCCGGCGCCGCGGTAAGTTCCCGTCCAAACGCCGTTTGCGTCGGCGAGTTCGACGTCGGTTCGTTCGCCGTCCGGCCCGACGACGGTCGCTTTCGCCTTCATTTTCGACAGGTCTTCCCCGGCTTTCGGGCGGTAAACGACGCGGAAATCGACGTTTTCCCCCGGCGCGAATCGGCTCCGTTCGAGTTCGACCGCGAGTTCCCCTTCGAGAAGCTCGTCCATTTTCGCCGTCCATAAGAGCAGTTGCCGCCAAAACTTGCGGTGTTCGTCTTCGAAGCCGCGCATCCGCCAGCGCCAAGTCGAGTCGGTCGCCAGCGCCGCGACGCGACCGTCGCCGAAGCGGTTTAACACAAGAAGCGGCAACTCTTTCGCCGTCGCGTCGGTTGCGACGAGCGCCGTCGTCGCGCCCGGTTTCGGCGTCCCGAGGCGGTAGACGCTTGACGTCGGCGGGAGCTTCGCCCAACTTTCCGCGTTCTTTTTCGGGTCGAGGTTGAGTTGCGCGACAAAGTCCGGGCGCCCGGCGCGAACGTTCGGCGCGACGCGGAACTCTCCGTCGAATCGGAGTTTTTGCGAGTCCGGCGACGCGGCGTCAAAGTCGGCGAGGTCGGAGTCGAGCGGCAAACGGTCGGCGCTCCGCGTCGCGACCGGGAAAACGTCCGCTAGCGGCGTCTCGGCGTACCCGCCCGCGCCGAGCGAACGCTCCCCGGCGAGAACGACGAGTCCGGCGCCGTTCTCGACGAGTTCGGCGAGCGCCTTCAATTCGTTCGGCTGAAACGCCGCCGCGTCGACGTCCCCCAAGACGTAAGCCGCGTATTTGCCGGGAGTAAAGAACGTTTCGATCAGCGATTTTCGCGAACGCGTCAGCGCGGCGACGCGTTCCGCTTCGGTCGCGTCCGGAAGTCGGGCGACCAACGCGGCTGTCGACGGTCGCCAATATCGATCGCGAACGTCGGACGCTTCGTCGAGCGCGGCGCGGATAAAGTTCTGTTCGTAACGTCTTGTCCCTTCGATATATAGAACGTCGAGGCCGCCGTCGATCGCGGCGACGAACGCGCCGAGTTCGTTGTTGGAGTCGGCGAGTTCTCCTTCTTGCGGCGTCGCGGCGACGCGCAGCTTCCACTGTCCGGCGGTTTTCGGAGCGCAAACGAAGCGATACGAGAGCGTCGCGTCGTTCGAGGTCGGCGCAAGTTCCGTCGAATCGACGACTTCCATCTTGCCCGGCGATGTTTCGAGCGACAGCGCGAGCGGGATTTTCCGCCCGGCCAAGCCGAGAACGCGAACTTGCCCGGAGACGGTCAGCTCGTTCCCGAGAAAAACGCGGTCGTTCGAGCGCAGGTCGAGGACGGCGACGTCGCGCGTCGTCGGGGAACCCTCCGCGGAGCCGAGCGGAAGCGCGTAAATCGGGCGTTCGGCGTCGCGCCAACGGAGCGCGACGTCTTGCGGCGACGGCGAGTCGGCGGCTTTCGTTCGCTGCGTTCCGTCCGAAATAACGGCGACTCCGAGCGTTCGGGCGCCCGCGGTCGCGCGGAGCGTTTCGGCGAGCGCGTCCCCGAGCGGCGTTTCGGAACCGGTCGGCGCGTTCGGGAAACGAATTTCGCCGTCGACGAGTTCGAGTTCCTCGGTCGCGTCGCCGAACCCCAAGACGCGAACGTCGAACCGTTCCGAAAGGTCGCGAAGTTGGTCGCGAACGGCGGCGAACCCGGCTTTCATCGCTTCAAAGCGGCTCGTTCCGTCGGCTTCGTCGCGAATCGACATACTCTCCGAAAGGTCGCAGAGGAAGACGAACGACGCCGGAAGTTCTTCTTTTTCGACGCTTACGACGGACGGACGCGCAAACAAAACGGCGAAAATCGCGACGAGCGTCAAGCGAAGCGTCAACGAGACGCGACGGCGAAAGCGCGAAAGAGTCGCGTCGTTCGAGCGGAAAAGGACGAGTCCGACGACGAGCGCGGCGAGCAAAACGGCGACGAGCGTCCAACTGTCGCCAAGCGGTTGAAAGGAAAGGCGCGGCATAAAAAAGGCAAACGAAAAACGCGAAATGAAAACGGTTCGGTCGGCGCGCGACGCTCCGACGGCGTCCGATTATACGAAATTTTCCCCCTTTTGTATACGGCGATTTTTCGGAACTTCCGCTTTTTCCGGCGAGTCGGCGTTTTTTGCGCGATTTCGCTATTTTAACGGAAACTTGTTCGGCGCTTGGGAAATTGGGGGAGTTGGGCGCTTATTGGCGGCGTTTGGAAAGATTAGGGAGGTTGGACTTATTGGCGGCGTTTGGGGGGATTGGGGAAGTTGGATTTATCGGCGGCTTTTTGGAGATTAAGGAAGTTAGGGTTGTCGGCGGCGTTTGGGAGATTGGGGGAGTTAGATTTGTCGGCGGCGTTTGGGTAGATGGGGAAACTTGCGCTTGTTCGCGATGTTGGGAAGGTTAAGGAGGTTGAGCGGTTGGCGTCGATTGCGGCGAATGGGCGACGGAAAGCGGCGGACGGTCGCCAAGAAACGCCGAAACCGCGCTTTCTCGTTGGGAAAACGCGGTTTCGAGGACGGCGGCTAGTCGACGTTAAGTCGAGGAACCGCCGGTTTTTAGCGCCGACCGATTAGAGGTTCTTTTGAATCCATTCGGCGATTTGAACGGCGTTCGTCGCGGCGCCCTTGCGGAGGTTGTCGCTGACGCACCAGAACGCCAAGGAGTTGGCGGCCGTCATATCTTCGCGAATGCGACCGACGTAAACGTCGTCGGTGTCGTGGCAGTGGTACGGCGTCGGGTATTCTTTCTTCGAAAGGTCGTCCATCAAGACGACGCCCGGCGCGGCGGCGAAGAGTTCGCGAGCCTTTTCGACCGTAATTTTGCGTTCGGTTTCAACGACGACGCTTTCCGAGTGGCAGTTCGCGACCGGAACGCGGACGGCGGTCGGGCAGACTTGAATCGCGGAGTCGCCCAAAATTTTGCGCGTTTCGTGCAGAAGTTTCAGTTCTTCCGACGTGTAGCCGCGTTCTTTTTCGCCGCCGATTTGCGGAATGCAGTTGAAGCCGATCGGATACGGGAACGCTTCCGTTTCGCATTCGCGGTAGGTTTCGCCTTCGAGCCAAGCCTTCGAGGTCGAAACGAGGTCGCGGTTCCCCGGGAGGCCGGCGCCGCTCGTCGCTTGGTAGGTGTTGACGATGACGCGGCGGACGCGAGCGTAGTCGTGCAGCGGTTTGAGCGCGACGACCAATTGCGTCGTCGAGCAGTTCGGGCTCGAGATCAAGCCCTTGTGTTTGCGAATGTCTTCGGCGTTGACTTCCGGAATGACGAGCGGAACGTCCGGATACATGCGCCAGTAACCGCTTTCGTCGACGATAACCTTAACGCGTTTGCGAGCTTCCGGGATGAAGTCGCGAGCGATATCGTCCGGCGTGCTGGCGATGACGAGATCGACGTCGTCAAACGCTTCCGGGCAGAGCAACTCGACTTTGATCGGTTCGCCGTTGAACATAATTTCTTTGCCGACGCTGCGTTGCGACGCCAAGAATTTCATCTTCTTGTACGGGAACTTACGTTCTTGAAGCATGCGAATGGCGAGCGTTCCGACGGCTCCGGTGGCTCCGACGACGGCGACGGAATCGTACATAGCGGACTCCTTGCGGTTAGGACGGCGCCGATGCGAGCGTCGTCAAAAATTTAGGGAACGCGACGGTAACTCCGTCGACGGTAAATCTTAAAGTTAGTTGCGCCTAATAAAAATTGACGTTTTACCGTCGCTTTTTGCAAGACGCGACTTATTATGTTCGATTTTTGCGTCGGCGCAAGGGGCCTTTAACGCGGAAACGGCTCTTTTTCGTTATTTTTTTGGAAATTTAATTAGTCTTATTTAACTTTGGGCTAGCCAAGGGTAACTTCCGCGAACGCTCCGGGGGATTCTTCGAGGCGCAGCGCGAAACGGTAATCGGAAATTGGGAAGGGGAGCGCGCCGGTTTCAACGAGTTTGTCAAGCCAACGGTCGAGCAACGCGGAGGCGAGTTCTTCCGTCGAGGCGTTGAGCGCGTCGAGCCAAGCGACCGAGTCGCTCGGGACGACCCAACGCCGAGGTTCCGGCGCGCCTCGCCAAAGAACGACGATTTCGCCGACCGGATTTTCCGGCGTCGGCGAGACTTCGCGGTATTCCGTTTCCGGAGCGCGGGTCGCCAAGATCGTTCGATGGTTCCAAGTTGCCGCGATTTCTAGGAGCGAACGCCGCGCCGCGATAAAGTCGAGAACGCACCCGGACGCGTCGCGAGGCCCCTCGACCCGAACCGAAACGCGGAAGTCGTGCCCGTGAATCGGTTCGCCGAACCAAGCCGGTTCGGAAGGGGGCCGCACCGCCGCCGTCGCGAGGACGTCGTCGTTATTAATACGGACGACCTGTTGCGTCGCCGCGTCGAAGGCGAACGAATCGGCGCTCGAAGCGGGAACCGCCAAAGGGAAAGCGACAAAATGCGCCGCGTTAAAGGTAAGTTCCGCGTCGTCGAGGGACACGGCGAAACGACGTTGAGGCGAACGGCGAGGCATAGGAAATAATGGGTAAAACTGGGGAAAATGGGTAAATTGGGCAGTTGGCACGGTTGAGCGTTGGCGGGAAGAATGAAGGGAAAACGTCGATTAAACGGCTTCGGCGTGAAAAAAAATAAGTATTTTTTCAAAATTCTTAAAAGTTTTGAAAAAAGCCGCCGCCCTCCGCTTGCGCTATTGAAACCGTTTGTTAAAATAACAATGCGTCGTTTTATCATTCGGCGTCTTCTCGGAGATTTTTCAACTAATTTGGAAAATTTGAGCGAAGACGCGGCGCGAACGACGGCGGCTCTCGTTGAATCGTTAAAGCGCTCGACGACGAGCGCGTCGGAACGAGGCGTTTTCGCCGGTCGCGTCGCCGGTCGCCGAAATTAAGGTTCGACGAAAAAACAAAAAAGTAAAAAATTAAAATGTTCGCGGCGTTCGCGACGTAAAGAACGCCGTTAAGTTTCCACCCTGTTTTTTATTGGGGATGAAGCGAAATCGCTTGCGCCGCCAAAAGGACGGTTTCCCGTCGCGCGGCGGCTTCCCGCGTCCTTTTTGGCGCGTCCGTTTCGTTTTATCCGGTAAATGACTTCACCAATTTAGGAATTTTGTAGTGGTTAATCGTACTCTGATTCGCGGTTTGGACAACAACATCGAAGACTTCGTTCTCGAAGAAGACCTCCTCGCGTATTACGGCGCCGACGCTGAAATTTCGTTGAATCAACTCATCGAAGGGACCGTCGTCCGCATCGAAAAAGAATTCGTCATCGTCGACGTCGGTTATAAGAGCGAAGGCGCCATCCCCGTTTCGGAATGGGAAGAAGACGAAGAAGCTCCGAAACCGGGCGACAAAGTTAAGGTTCTCGTCGAAGAACTCGAAGATACGATGACCGGCGAAGACGTTTCCGCGCGCGGTATGATCGTTCTCAGCAAGCGCAAGGCCGCGAAGATCGAAGCCTGGAACGATATGATGCAACGCGTCAAGGAAGGCGACGTCGTCGACGGTAAAGTTACGAAGAAGATCAAGGGCGGTCTTCTCGTCGATATCGGCGTCAACGTTTTCCTCCCGGCCAGCCAAGTCGACGTTCGCCGTCCGTCCGACATCAGCGAATTCATCGACCAAACGATCAAGTGCGTCGTTCTCAAGATCGACGAAACCCGTCGCAACATCGTCGTCAGCCGTCGCGCTCTCATCGAACAAGAACGCGCCGAAAAGAAGACCTCGTTGCTCAACGAACTCGAAGTCGGTCAAATTCGCGAAGGTACCGTCAAGAACATCGCCGAATTCGGCGCGTTCATCGACCTGGGCGGCATCGACGGTTTGCTCCACATCACGGACATGAGCTGGGGCCGCATCACCGACCCGAAAGAACTCGTCAAAATCGATCAAAAGATCGAAGTTATGGTTCTCCAAATCGATTACGAAAAGGAAAAGATTTCGCTCGGTTTGAAGCAAAAGACCCCGAGCCCGTGGGAACACGTCGAAGAGAAATACCCGATCGGCGCGAAAGTCAAGGGCGTCGTCGTCAACGTCATGACCTACGGCGCGTTCGTTAAGTTGGAAGAAGGCGTCGAAGGCCTCGTCCACATCAGCGAAATGTCCTGGACCAAACGCATCAATCACCCGAACGAAATTCTTTCGCAAGGGCAAGAAATCGACGTCGTCATCCTTGGCATTAACAAGGAAAAACAAGAAATTTCCCTCGGCGTCAAACAAACGACGAGCAACCCGTGGGAAACGGTCGATCAAAAATACCCGGTCGGCATGCGCGTCAAGGGCGTCGTCCGCAACCTCACCAACTACGGCGCCTTCATCGAAATCGAAGAAGGCATCGACGGTTTGCTTCACGTCAGCGACATGAGCTGGGTCCGCAAGATCACGCACCCGAGCGAAGTCGTCCGCAAGAACGACGAAATCGAATGCGTTGTCACCTCGGTCGACAAGAAGAGCCGCCGTATCGCGCTCGGCTTGAAACAACTCTCGGAAGACCCGTGGGTTACCCGCATTCCGGAAAAATACAAGCCGAACCAAATCGTTACCGGTAAGGTTACGAAGATCACCAACTTCGGCGTTTTCGTCAGCTTGGAAGACGACCTCGAAGGTCTCCTTCACATTTCGGAACTCGCCAACCACAAGGTTGAAAATCCGGAAGACGTCGTCAAAGTCGACGAAGAAATCGAAGTGATGGTTCTCCGCGTCGACGCCGACGAACGCAAGATCGGTCTCTCCCGCAAACGCGCCGAATGGACCGACGAAGAAGCCGAAGCGGCCGCCGAAGAAGAAGCTCCGGTCGTTACCTCGACTCCGACCGTCAAACCGGAAAACCTCAAGGGCGGTATGGGCGGCGACGCCGGGCCGCTCTTCAAGCTCCCGGGCCAAGAGTGATTTTAAGCGCGGTTTCCTTAACGCCGTTTGAACGCAGGCGGCGTTGAGAGCGCGATAAAACGAAAAGACGACGTTTTCTTCGGAGAACGTCGTCTTTTTTTGTCGTCGAAGCGGCGCGAAACTTAGGTCGACGGCGTCGGAGTTGGAACGCGTCGAACTTGAAAGCGTTAAGCGCCGCCGTTTAATGCGTTAGGATTCGCTTTCGTCGCTTTTTCGGTTGATCGCGATTTTGCGCGGTTGGATTTCTTGACGTTTCGGCAAGCGCAACGTCAGCAGACCGTCGCGAAAATTCGCTTCGATTTTATCGGAGTCGATCGAGGGGCCGACTCGGAACGAGCGAAGATAATCTTTCGGTTCAAAGCCGGCGGTTCGGCGCGTCGCGTCTTCTCGGCGGCGGCATTCGGCGACGCGACCGAAAATCGTTAGTTCGCCGTTTTGGAAATCAACGTCGACGGAATCGTCGCAAACGCCCGGCATTTCGGCGATTACCATATAAGCGTCGTTAAATTCGACGACGTCGACGGACGGCGCGCAACGTTCGCGGCGTTCCGACGTTTCGTCGACGAGGGCGGTCGAGGCGTTTTTGCAAGCGGGCGCGTCGTGTTCGGCGGCAGTCTTCATTGCGTTTTCTCCTTTTTTAAGCGTCGGCGTTTTCTTGGGGGAGTTCGGCGCGAGTTTGCGAGACGTCGAGCGTCGGCGTTTTGTTAACGTCGATTCTTTTGACGCGCGCTTTCTCCATTTTCGGGACTTTAAGGAGCAAAACGCCTCGTTCAAGCCGCGCTTCGGCGCGTTCGGCGTCGACGGCGCTCGGGAAAGAGACGGCGAACGTCGCGTCTCCTTGCGCTCGTTCGCGTCGCCAATAACGCCCTTTCTCGGTTTCGTCGCTTTCCGTCGCCCGACGAAGGACGATCGTCAACTCCGAACCGGCGATTTCGACCGAAACGGCGTCGTCGGCGAGCCCCGGAGCGGCGACTTCGACGAAATATTCGTCCGGCGTTTCCCAAACGCTAGGGGCGGAACGGTTTTCGAGCGCCGCGAAGGAAAGCCCGCCGCGCGTTTCGGACGTTAAGTCGGAGAAAAAGCGGTTTTTGCCGCGACGCAAATCGAGCGGCGCCGCGAAGGAGTAACCTCGCGGAACGAGATAGTCGGTCAACATTATTTTCCTTTCTTGCGCGCCGTTCGAGCGAAGCGTTCGGGCGGCGACGCGTTAAGCGTTAAGTAGCGCGTTGGGCCGAGAGGTTCGGCTTCGGCGCGCGGGAAGAACGTCGACCGTATTTTAGGGCGAAATTGTTAAACAAGGGAAAAGACGCGAAATATTACGACGCGGCGGGCGGCGCAGGAAAGAAAAAAGCCGCGAAACGGAGCTTCGCGGCTTGGAGGTTGAGCGGTTAATCGAGCGCGGCGTTTGAGCGGCGGCGATTAACGGTCGGCTTCGCAACGGCGCCAAGCCTCGGCGGCCAACGCGGCCCCCGCTTCGCGGCATTGGCGAAGAATTTCCGGCGTCGGGCGGAGTTTCGACTTGAGCGGCGCGCCGAGCGTCGGGTACTTGAGATCGTTTTCGAGTGCCTTTTGAATCGCTTCGGCGCCGCCCGGGCCCCAACCGAAGGAACCGAACGAGAGCGCCGCTTTTTCGCGGAACTTAAGTCCTTGGAAATACGCGAGAACGGCGCCCATCGCCGGCATTAAGTTCGCGTTGAGCGTCGCGCTTCCGAACGCGATCGCGGCGGCGTCGAGCGCTTCGGTCGCCAAGCGGGTCAGCGTCGTGCGGCGCGCGTGCATCATTTGAACGTCCAAGCGCGGCGCGTCCGCCGGAAGCGTTTCGTTGAACGCGACGGCCCCGGCGTAAATCTCCTCGGCCATTTGCTCCGTGCTTTGCCACATCGTGTCGTAAATAACGAGAACTTTCGGCGCGTATTGGCCGGAAGCCCATTTAGCGTAAGCGTTTACGATGACGTCGCAGTTCCCGCGCCAAATGAGGCCGTGGCTCGGCGCGATCGTTTCGATTTCGAGTTGCGACGCGACTTCGAGCGTCTTCAATACTTGGCGACCGTACGGCGTAACGATGTTCGCGTAGTAGCTTTTCGCTTCTTCGAGAACCTTCGCGAGGTCGTACTCGTCGACGAAACGCTCCGACGTCGCGAGGTGTTGCCCAAAGGCGTCGTTCGAGAAGAGAATTTTCTCTTCCGGCATATACGAAACCATCGATTCCGGCCAGTGAACCATCGGAATGTTGACGAACGTAAGCGACCGCGAACCAAGGTTTAACGTGTCGCCGGACGCGACGATTTGCGTTTTCCAGCCGGAGATGTCGAAGAGACCGGCGAGCGTTTCCAGGCACTTGGCGTTGCAGACGAGCGTCGCGTTCGGACAGGCCGCCATCACCGCCGGAAGCGCGCCGGAGTGGTCGAGTTCGGCGTGGTTGCAAACGACGTAATCGACTTTGTCTAAATCGGTTAACGCGGCGATGTTGTGTAACAGTTGCGGCGCGAACGGGCCCTTCACCGTGTCGATCAGCGCCGTTTTTTCGTCGCGGACGAGGTAAGCGTTGTACGTCGCGCCGCGGTGCGTGTCGTAGCTGTGGAAGTCGCGGACGCCGTAGTCGACGTAACCGACCCAATCGATATTCTTTTTCAGTTCCGCGCGTAAATTCATATGTTTTCTCGCTTTCGCTAAAAGTCAGGCCGATTTTTAGGGCGCGAAAAGCGCCGGGAGAAAAGAACGCCGCCGAGCGTCGAAATCGCGCAAAACGGTTTCGACGTTCGAACGGCGTCGCTAACGGGTAAGTCGCGTTATTTGGCGAGTTCGCGCCCGAGGTGGAACGCTTTCAGGTTGACATCGACGAACGCCGGTTTGACGCGCTTTGAGATCGCGCCTTCCCAAGCGTCGAGCGAAAGATCGAGCTGCGTCGACAGAGCGCCGAGCAAAATCGAGTTCGCGGCGCGAGCGTTCCCGAGTTCGGCGGCGCGTTCGACGGCGCCGACGTAAACCAAGCGCGGGAAGTACTTGCGAAGCGTTTCTTCGTCGAGCGTCGGGTAAACGGCGGCGCCGGTCGAAACGGTCGTCGGGACGATGATTTGGTCGGAAACGACCGCGAGACCGTTCGGCGCCAAATAGTCGACGTAACGCAACGATTCGACGCGTTCAAGGGACGCCAAAACCGACGCGGTTCCCCTAGGGATTAACGGGCTGTAAATCTTTTCGCCGTAACGAATTTGAGCGACGACGGAGCCGCCGCGTTGCGCCATCCCGTGAATTTCGTTCGTTTTCACGTCGTAACCGGAGTCGAGCGCCGCTTGAGCGACGATCGCGCTGGCGAGCAAAATCCCTTGACCGCCGACGCCGACGAGAACGACGCTCGTCGTGTTATTCGCATTTTGTTGGGTCATCAGACGAGCCCTCCCATTTTGACGTCGATTTCTTTCAGCGCGTCGAATTTGCAGACTTGTTCGCAAAGTTTGCAGTCGACGCAGAACGCCGGGTTGACGCTAACGGTTTTGTCGGCGGCGCGTTCGATCGCCGGGCAGCCGAGCTTCACGCAAGCGCCGCATTTCTTGCACTTGTCTTGATCGACGGCGTAAACCTTTTCGATCTTTTTGCGGTACGCGAGCGGGCACGGCTCTTTCGCGACGATCAGCCAAGGTTCCGGCGATTCGATCGCCGTTTTCAGCGCGGCGGTCGTTTGCGCCAAGTCGCGAGGATTGACTTCGACGACGTTCTTAAACCCGGCCGCTTTCGCGATTTCGGCGACCGACGCGGCGAACGTTTCTTCGCCGAGGAGCGTCTTGCCGGAACCGGGGTTCTCTTGGTGTCCGGTCATCGCCGTAACGCGGTTGTCCAAGACGACGAGCGTCGCGCCGCCCTTATTATAAGCGACGTCGAGGAGACCCGTGATCCCGGAGTGGAAGAACGTCGAGTCGCCGACGATTCCGACGACCGGACGGTCGTTCTTGGCGCGGTCGATCCCGTGCGCGACGGTAAAGCCGCCGCCCATGCAGACAACGGAGTCGATGGCACTCAGGGGAGCGGCAGCACCCAGTGTGTAGCAGCCGATATCGCCGGCAACAACGAAGTCCTT
>JAFYVO010000202.1 GCA_017549085.1 Thermoguttaceae bacterium | reverse complement strand
CGGAGCTTTCCCGCTTTTGGGTCGACGAAGAAGAATTCGAGTCCGAACCGGTTTAAACGGCGCAAAATAAGCAAAATAGCGAACGCCCGAATCGACGAAACGTTCCGTCGGTTCGGGCGTTTTGCGTTAACCTTTATTCGGTCGCGCGGCAAAACCGCGGAGCCCCGGAATCGAGCCGAGCGTTCCGGAAATAACGTCAGTTGCCGATTTGGAAGAACTTAGCGTCTTCGTCGGCGCGTTCGTTCATCTCTTTCAACTCGGCGTCGGTCAGCGAACGGAAGCGAACGACCTTAATAACGCCCTTGCTAATCCAACTCGTCAAGCCGAGCGGTTCGCAACGCGACACTTCGAAGCGCGTCCCGAGGCGGCGCCCTTCGACGACGTAATCGATCTCTTTTTCGCCGTCGATCCAAACGCGGAGCGTTCGTTTCGTTACTTGAATCCGGAAGCGATACCACTTGTCGTTCTTGAAGTTATAATACGACGTCGTCGAGTTTTGCGACGCGTCCATATCGTCGACGCTCGAAATCCCGAGGACGGCGCCGCCCCAACCGCCGTTGATCAACGTAACGCTGACGTCGCCGATCGGGAAGGTCGTCGCGGAGAAGAAGTCCGTCCCCATTTCGCGACGCGAGACGATTTCAAGCTCGTAATTTTCGCGCGGCAGTTTGAACCCGGCCGCCTCTTCGTCGAACTTAATCGACGTCGACGACGCGCCCATCCCGAGAACCAACGCGCCGTCCTCGACGACCGGCTTTTCGGCGCCGGCGTCTTCGAGGTCGACCCAATTGTTCAGCGTTTTCCCGTCGAAAAGGCTCGTCCATTCGTATTTATCGTCGTCCGCTTTCGACTCGGCCAGCGCGTCGTAAACCGGCGCTTCGGCGTCGTCGGCCGCCTTAACGAACGAAGCGTTCGACGCGAACAGGGCGAGCGTCGCGACGGTCGCGGCGACGGCGAGCGAAAAGAAACGTTTCATTGTAAATTCCCTTTCAAAAAGAGTTCGGCCAAGTCGGCGCCGCGTTCGAAAACTCGCGTCGACGCGGCCCCGGTCGTTTCGTCGTAAGTCGCGAACCCGTCCCCGGCGACGTCGGAACCGACGATCGCCCAAGGAACGGCGCCGCGCGAATGCGTTTTGATCGCGACCGGCGTCGGATGGTCGGGCGAAATCAGGAGCCGCCAATTCTCAAACGTTCGCAGTTTCTCCAAGATCGGCGGAAGGGTCAAACGGTCGATCGCTTCGAGAGACGCGACTTTTTTCTCGACGCTCCCCTCGTGCCCGGCTTCGTCCGGCGCCTCGACGTGAACGCAAACGACGTCGAAACGGTCGAGCGCTTCCGCGGCGGCGCGCCCCTTGGCGGCGAAGTCGGTGTCGACGTACCCGGTCGCGCCCGGAACTTCGAGAATTTCCCAATCGAGATTGCGAGCGATTCCGCGCAACAGGTCGACGGCGGTGATCATCGCGCCCGGCCCGAACCCGTATTTCTCGGCGAACGGCGCGAGTCGCGGTCGCGTTCCCTGCCCCCAAAGCCAACATTGCGTCGCGGGAAGTTTCCCGGCGGCGATTCGTCGCTTATTCGTTTCCGACGCGGCCAAGCGTTCGGCGCAAAGCGCCATCAGTCGGCGGAGCGCGGCGCCCCCTTTCCCTTGCGGCAAGACGTCGAGAATCGACCGGTCGGCGTAATCGTGCGGCGGCGCGGTTTGCGTCGACGCGTCGAACGGCGCCGCGGTCGCGTCCGAATCGGCGTCCGGACGGAAAATCATCAGGTTGCGGTAAGCGACGCCCGGGAAGAACTCGACGGTTCCGCCGATTTCCGGCGCGATTTCCGCCCAACGCGGCGCGACGTCGGCGTTAATCTCGGCGAGAAGCGCGGTCGCCTCTTCGGTCGAAATGTGCCCGGCGGAAAAGTCCCGCATCGCGCCGTCTTCGACGCAAACGAGGTTGCAGCGGAACGCCCAATCGTTCGGGCCGAGTTCGAGATGTTGCGCCGCCGCTTCGAGCGGAGCGCGACCGGTGTACGACTCGCTCGGGTCGTATCCGAGAACCGACAGCGTCGCGACGTCGGAACCGGGCGTCATCCCGTCCGGAACGTTGAACGACCGCCCGATCGCGGCGCGCGGCGCCAGCGAGTCGAGCGTCGGGGTCGACGCCGCTTCCATCGGAGTTTTACCGTTCACGGCCGGAATCGGGTCGTCCGCGAAACCGTCCGGAATCAACACGACGCGTTTGTAAACGCTCATTGGAGTTTCGTCTCCTTGTCGTTTTGCCGTCGACGGCGAACGTCGCGCCGCGTTTTCCGCCCGTCGCCGCGAACGTTTGCGAGACTTCGGCGAGGCCCCGCGAACGTTCGCCCGTCGGCGCGCCCCGTCGTTGGATTCAATACCCGGAGGGAGCGCCGCCCGTTTCGGACGCGACAAAAAACGCCGACAAGCGAACGGAACCGTTCGGCGGCGGACGGCGTTCCTTTTCCGTCGCGCAACGCCGCCGTCAAACGCGGCGCGATCGGAGAGCCCCGGCGGCGCGCTCGGTTTTCCGCGTCGTCGCAACTCCGTTTAAATTTTTTGCAAGCTCGTCGCGAACTTCGCCGTTTGCCTCTTTCGCCTTCTTCGTTCGGCAAACGTTCAGTCGAAATCGCGGGTCGCGACGACCGAAACGCCGGTTCCGAGCAAGTCGGCGATCAGCGCGTCGCCGCGTCGAATCGGTTTCCGCAACCGGAGCGCGTCGATTTCCTTCATCGCGTCGAAGAGGAGCCCCTTCGGAATCGGCCCGACGGTGCGCACCGGCGCCATATCGACAAAATCGCCCTTTTCGTCGACGATTCGCGCCGTCGTCGTCAACGTTCGCGTCGGATTCGTCGTTTCCGCCAACCCGTAAAGCTCGCCGCGTTTGCAAGTGTTCCCGGAAACCGTCCCCGCTTCGACGTCGACTTCGAGCGCGCACCCTTGCGGACAAACGATACAAACCAATTTTTGCGTCGCCATTTCTTCGCCTTTACTAAACGATTAAACGTTTTTCGATTCGTTTTTCTTTTGCGCGAACTTCGCTATTTTGCGCCGTTTCGCCATTCCAACTTTTACGCCGACTTGCGGTAGGTCGCGCGGCAGTTCTTCGTTTCCCAAAACTCGACTTGCCCGACGACGAAACCTTGCGCTTCGACGTATTCGTAAATCATCTTCGCCAAGCGTTCGGCGGTCGGGTTCTCCTCGAAGAGGTAAACCGGCTCCCCGGCGGCGATCAGCGTTTCGGCCAACGGGTCGTCTTTCGCCAAAAAGACGCGGTGATCGAGCGTTTCGTCGATCCAAGTTCCGACGATCGCCTTCAAATCGACGAAATCGAGCGCCATCCCTTGTTCGTTCAGCGAGTCGACGAGAATTTCGACGCGCACTTCGGCGTTGTGCCCGTGCAAACGTCGGCATTTTCCCTCGTATCGATAAAGTCGGTGCCCGTAAGAAAAGGAAAAGTCGCGAGCGACGGAAAACATACGTTTAAACTCCTGCGTTGCTAAATATTCGCGCTCCGATCGAAATCGGCGCGACGGCTTGTCTCCGCGGCGCCGTCGTTGGCGGAGTCGCGGACGTTCTTATTATACCTTCACTTTTTTTTCTTG
>JAFYVO010000201.1 GCA_017549085.1 Thermoguttaceae bacterium | reverse complement strand
GGTTCGAAAAAGCGCTCGCCGACGCCGAGGCCGCCGACCCGGAAAAGCCGATTTTCGTTCACCATCACTACCACGTGTCGCCGACCGTCTACGGCGGGCGCGGCCACGATAACTGGGGCGTTAAAGATACTTACGAAGCGCTGTCGAAGCGTCCGCGAGTCGTCCATTTCTCCGGGCACTCGCACTATCCGATCAACGACCCGCGCTCCGCTTGGCAGGGGCGTTTCAGCGCGTTCGGAACCGGGACGCTCAGCTATCTCTGCATGGGGCACGAAGGGCTCGGTCTTGAACGCTATCCCGCTGGGAAAGAAGAGGTTGCGCAGTTCTACGTCGTCGAGGTTCGACGCGATAATTCGGTGATTTTGAAGCCTTACGACTTGGCCGCCGAACGCTTTTACGACGTGTCGTACATTGTCGCGAAGCCGGGCGCGGTCGAAAGTTACGTTTACACCGACGAACGTTACAAGACGTCCGCGAAACCGGTTTGGAAAGACGGAACGCAAGTCGTTTGCAAAGAAACGTTTCCGAACGGCGCGGCGCTCGAGTTCCCGCAAGCGGTTTGCGACGACGTCGTTCACTCGTACCGCGTCGAAATTGAGAAGCGCGGAAAAGACGGCGCGTTCGAACCCTTTGGAACGCAATGCTTTTGGTCGTATTTCTTCTTCTCGAACGTTCCGGAGACGCTGAAAATCGAGTTGACCGACTTGGCCGACGCCGCGTCGTACCGCGCTCGAATTTTCGCGCAAAACCCGTTCCTGCGCGCAAGCGATAAGTCGCTTGAAATCGAGTTTTCGACGCCGGTCGATCCGTTTGATACCGTCGATAAAAACGCGCCGAAACCGGACGCGAATATGCTCGCCCTTTCGTTCGCCGACGGCAAGCCGGTCAACGCTCCGACGAACGCGCTCGAAACGCAAAAACCGGTCGAGACGTTTGGCGCTCCGCAAGTCGTCGCGGACGAAGCGTTTAGCGGCGCGCAAGTCGCGGCGTTCGACGGCGCCGACGACGCGTTCAAAATCAAGTTCGACCGCCGCGATTACGCCAAACTGACGAACGCGTCTCTCGGCGTTCGCTTTAAATTCGACGAATTTACCCCGAACAACGGCGTCATTTTTTCGAACACCGAAGGGCGCGGAATCGGTTTCAACGTCGACGCTAAAGAACGCAAACTTGCGCTTTGGGCGAGCGTCGACGGACAGTACCGCATCTTGCGAGCGCCGGTCGAAACCGGAAAATACGTCGACGCGTTCGCGACTTACGACGGGGCGTCGTTGGTTCTTTACGTCGACGGAAAAGAGGCCGCGCGACTTGACGTCAAAGGTCGATTGACGCATCCGCAAGCCGAGAAAGCGCAAGCGTTTTGCGTCGGCGGCGACATTGGGCCGGACGGGAAGCCGAACACGTTCTTTAAGGGGCGCGTCGCTTGGGCGCGGCTTTACAGTTGGGCCTTGACGGCGGAGCAAGTCGCGAACTTGTCGCAAAAGTAACGTCGACAAGCGCTTGCGTTTAAAATTTCTCGGCGGGCGTCGACGCCGTTTCGCGACGCTCGCCGCTTAATTCGCGTTGTTTTAATTCGCTTTATTTAACGTTTTACGATGCACAGAAGGAGCCGGTTATGCGTTCCGCTATTTCCTCGAAATCCGTTTCTCGCCGCGACGTCTTGAAGGGCGGGGCGCTCGGCGCGTTTGCGTTTTGCGTTCCGAATCGCGTTTTTTCCGCTTACGAAGCCGCCGCGGACGCCGCCGAAAACGACGTCGTGTTACGCTTTGCCGCGATGAGCGACATTCACTTCAAGAAGAACGCCGACTGCGCCGAACGCGAGCGTTTTCAACGGGCTATCGCGTTCATGTACGACTACTCCGCGAAGCAAAATTACCCGAAGTTCGACGCGCTTCTCGTCGCCGGCGACATGACCGACCACGGTTACGACGAAGAGATCGCGCTCTTCAAAAAGACGCTCGACGAATGCGTCAAACCGGGGACCGAAAAAGTTATCTGCATGGGGAACCACGAGTTCTACAGCCCGGCGCCGCAAAAAGAGCGTTGGGAAAAGGTTATGGGAATTCCGGCGAATAAAGTCTACGAAGTCAACGGGTTCCGCTTCGTCGCGATTTCGCCGGAAAAGGGAACCTGCCGCGACGGCGATTACAAGTACGCGCTCGATTGGGTCGAAAAGGAACTCGACGCGGCGTCGAAAGCCGACCCGAACAAGCCGATTTTCGTCTTCCAACACTATCACGTCACGCCGACCGTCTACGGGAGTCGCGGCGACGATAACTGGGGCATTAAAGACCTTTACGAACCGTTGCAAAAGTACCCGAACGTCATTGATTTCTCCGGGCACTCGCACTATCCGATCGCCGACCCGCGCTCCGCTTGGCAAGGCCGCTTCACCGCGTTCGGGACGGCGACGCTCAGTTATTACGAAATGGGGGGCGAAGGCGGAAAATACGACAAATTCCCGAACGGATACCGCGAAGCCGCCGAATTTTACGTCGTCGAAGTGCGACGCGACAACTCCGTCGTTTTGAAACCTTACGACCTGCGCACCAACTCCTTCTTCGACTTCGTTTACGTCGTCGCGAAACCGGGCGCGGTCGAGAGTTACGTCTACACCGACGAACGCTACAAGACGTCCGCGAAGCCGGTTTGGAAGGACGACGCGCAAGTCGTTTGCGTCGAAGCGTTTGCGAACGGCGCGATTCTTGAATTCCCGCAAGCGACCTGCGCCGACGTCGTTCACTCGTACCGCGTCGCTATCGAACGTCGCGAAGCGGACGGCGCTTGGAAACCGTTCGGCGAAGAGCGTTTTTGGTCGGAATATTACTTCAACGACGCGCCGGAGAAAAAGCGGGTCGAGCTGGGCGAACTCGACGACGACTCGACGTACCGCCTGCGCGTTACGGCGTTGAACCCGTTCTTTAAGGAAAGCGATAAGTCGCTTGAAATCGAGATTAAGACGCCGGACGACCCGACCGAAACGGTCGACAAAAACGCGGCGGCGCCGGACGCGAATATGCTCGACGTTCGCGTCGAAGAGATCGACGGCAAAGTTGGTTGGGTCAACGCGCCGACGAACGGGCTCGAAAAGCAGAAAGCGATCGAATTTTTCGGAAGTCAAGCGTTCATATCGTTCGCGCTTTACCCGGTTATTCGCGGAATCTTCAACGGCAAAGACGACTATCTCAAAATTAAGTTCGACAAACGCGATTACGCGAAACTGCGACGCGGAACGATCGCCGCGAACTTCAAACTCGACGCGTTTCCGGACGGCGTCGCGGACGTCTTCGCCAACACCGAAGGACGCGGCGTCGCGTTCGAAATCAACGGCAAGAACCAAACGCTCGAATTTTGGGCGAGCATCGACGGAAAGTACGAGATTCTTTCGACGCCGATCGAAGTCGGGAAATTTTACGACGTTTTCGGGACTTACGACGGCGAAACGCTGATTCTTTACGTCGGCGGTAAGGAAGTTGCTCGCAAGAAAAAGTCGGGAAAACTGACGCACCCGACCGACGAAAAGCTCCAAGCGTTTTGCATCGGCGCCGATATTGGCAAAGACGGCAAAGGGACGGCCTTCTTCAAGGGCTCGATCGCCCGCGCGCGGATTTTCACTT
>JAFYVO010000200.1 GCA_017549085.1 Thermoguttaceae bacterium | reverse complement strand
GAACGACGGCGACTTGGGCGCGCGGCGATTCGGCGTCGAAGAAGAGGAAGAGCCCGGCCGGAGCGTCGAGGTCGAGCGCTTTGACGGCGCCCCCGAACGGCGTCGCGCGCATCGCGGTCAACGGGCGAAACGCGACGTCGCTCGTTTGTTGAAAGAACGTCGCTAAATCGTCTTCAAAGCGGCGCAACGAGGCGGCGCGAGCGATCAACGCGGCGGATTCCGGACGCGGGAGCGTTTTCGGCTTAACTTGGGCCGGTTTCGTCGGTTGCGGCGGCGTCGGCGGAGAAGGAACGTCGGGACGCGGCGCGTTCGGCGGCGTCGGCGGGACCGGTTTTGGCGGGGCCGGGGAGGAAGTCAAAAACTTCGCGACGTCGAGCGCCCAATCGACCGACGCGGGACGTTTCGGCGCCGGTTTCGGCGGAGCGGGAGGCGGAACCGGAACCGCGTTTTGAGCGAACGCGAAAAAGGGCGTCGCCGCGAAGAAAAGAAGAGCGAGCGACGGCGCGACGCGGCGTCGAAAAACGGACGCGAACGGGGGCGAAAACGACATAACGAATCCTTTCTCCCGAAATATTGGGCGGTAAAACGGGCGCGGCAAAACGGGCGCAAACCGAAAAGTCGGCGCTTGAACGGCGCGCGCTTGAACGCGGTATCTTAAAATACGCGGCGTTCGGCGTCAATATTAATAACGAACGAACGCCGCGTCGGTCGGAGAACGTAAATTTTTTATCGCCAACGGATTAAGTAAACGCCGGAGCGCGGCGCGTCGAGTTTGAGAACGCCGTCCGAATATTCGACGTTGCGTTCGAGCGCGGCGTTTTCGTAATCGATTTGCAAAACGTCGACGGTTCCGCTCGCCGCGACGCCGGAAAGCGCGATTTCAAGCGGAGCGTCGGTCGCGTCGTTTTTGAAGAACGAAACGAGAAGGCGTTTTTCGGCGTTCGCGTTCATTCCGTCGCCGCCGATTCCGCCGAGGAGCGCGACCGAACCGCTTCCGCCGTCGACCGTCGCGACGCGATTCGGGGAAAGTTTCGCCAATTCGCCGAACGCGACCATCGAGTAATACGTCTTGCGCGGTTCGCCGTAAGGGTCGAAAAGGCCCCAGTTGTGCAAGCCGAACGCGTAATAGTTCGACATGTCGAGCGGGCCGTCTTGCCAACGCGACATAACGAAACAGTTGAAGCCCGCCGCGTCGGCGCCGTGCAGGCCGTCTTCGGACGTCGAAAACTCGCGTTTGCGCGCGGCGCCCCCCTTCGTCCCGTGAACTTCGTCCCAACCGATCGGGAAGTAATGCCATTCGTTAAGGTGCAGTTCCGCGTTCGGGAAACCCTTATCGTCCAAGAGCTTGCGCATCGCGAACGGCGGGTCGAGCACGTCCGCCGGGCCCTTGGCGTAACAGTGCCAAGAAACGAAGTCGAGCGGCGCGTCCTCCGCTTTGCAGACGTCGGCGAGTCGGCCGATAAGTCGCGCGTCGGCGTGAGTTAGGGCCGGGCCGCCAATTTTGATCGTCGGGAACTCGGCGCGAAGTCGTTTCGCGACGACGACGTAAAAACGACAGTACGACTCCCAATCGGGGTCGTCCCACATCTGCGGAACGAGGTTCGGTTCGTTCCAAATCTCCCAATATTGGAGGTTCCATTCGTGCCCGTTCGCCCAACCGGCGTTGTAATGGCGGACGATCGCGGCGCAAATTTCGGCGTACTGTTCCGCGTTCGGCTTCTTCGCGAAGTAGCCGCGCGGCGTGTGTTCGATGCTCGTGCCGAGACGGTAAATCGGCGCGGCGCCGCCTTTTAGAATCGCTTCGATATAATCGTCGGTCGCGTCGAAAAAGTAATTTTTCGGGTCGGCGGGGTCGGCGTCGAGGTTCCCGAAAATTTGGTGAACGTCGACAAGACGTAAACCGTTGTTGTCCCAAGGCGCGTCGTGCAGGCGCGCCGTCGAAAAACGGCAGGCTTCGGCGAGCGGCTGATCGTCTTGCAGGCGTTGATAAGAAAGGCGCGTCCAAAGGTTGACGCCGTTAAGCGGTTTGATTTTGCCGACGGTTTTCGAAAAATCAACGGCGTATTTTGGCGACGCGGCGTCCTGCGCTTTGGCGGAAGCGTCGAAGGCGACCGTTGCGACGAAGACGGCGACGAACGCGGCGGAAAGTTTGAAAAGGAGTGACGTTTTCATAAAATCAAAGACTCCTTAAAAACAAGGGGAAAACGAACGCGCCGCTTCGGGAAAACGCGAAACGGCGCCGAGAGGAAAAAGCGTTAGCAAACGCGGATAAAGTCGACTTTAAGGATGCGCGCCAAAATTTCGAGACGGTCGGCGATATGCCCGACGCCGATGGCGCAGTGGTGGGCCGGGCCGCGTCGCGACCAAGCGTCGACGAACTCGCGGGCGCCGGTCGAGAAGCGGTAACGGCTGTTCGCGTTCCCGATTTCGAGGATCGGCCCGGCTTCCGAAACCCCTTCCGCGACAAGGAGTTTGACGTTCCCGTCCGGCGCGTCGACGACGGAAAGAAGCGTCGCGGGGCCCGCTTGAACCGACGTTTCGACGCTGAGACCGGCGCCGACTTTCCCGTGATAAACTTCGAGCGGTTTGATTTTCGTTTTTCCGTTCGCAATTTTCGGGTGGCAAGGGCCGTCGTGCCCGAGAAGAACGACGTCGTCGTCGAAGTCGAGCGCGTAAAATTCGGAGAACGCGCCGCCGACGCCGAAGGAGTCGAGGATTTTCATCGCCAAGACGTTTTTCACCTCGTACTCGCCCGCGACCGGGACGCCGCGCGCCGTCAGCATCGAGTTGCCGACGATGACCGACGCGATCAGGTCTTCGTAACGCTCGTCGCCGTGCCCGTTGTAGAAGTAAGCGAGCGCGTCTAAGTCGAAGTCGGCGACGAACTTATCGAGCGCGACCGACGTGCGGGCGGCGCGTCGAAGCTCGAAGTCGACGCAGTCGGGGCGGACGTCGAACTCGTTCCAAATTTCGGCGACTCGAGCGTCGATTTCCGGTTCGGAGACTTGCTCGCGGCGTTCGAGG
>JAFYVO010000199.1 GCA_017549085.1 Thermoguttaceae bacterium | reverse complement strand
GTCCGCTCGGAACGCCGTCTCGACGCCCTTTTCGCCGTCGCCGACAACGACGGAAAACGCGCAACGGCAAGACTTGTCGCCAAGTCCCTCCGGCGTCGACGCGCACTTGAAGACGTTCGGCGTTCGCGAATGAAATTGCGAATTCCAGTCGCCGTCCCAAGGTTCGTCGAGTCGAATTTGGGCGAAAAGCTCTTCTTCGCCCAAAAACGGCAGGAGGAGAACCCGCCAAGAATGCAACTTCCGCCCTTCGGCGTCGGTCGTAAAGGCCGGCGGATACGCGCCGTTCGCGTCGCGGTACTCGGCGAACGCTTGATAAATCCGACGCAAGTTGTTTTCGCACCGCTCGTTGCGGCTCGCTTCGCGCAATCGCAGGAGGAAACCGGCCGTCGCGCCGAGCAGAATCGCCGCGCCGAGAAACGCCGTCGTTCCGAGAAAAAACCAATACGCCCGTCGTCGACGCGCCGCGTTTTTATCCGTCGTTTCCATTATCGCAACTCGTTAATTATCGGAAGTTCCGTCGTTATCCGCGACGCGTTTGCGCCAAACGCCGCCGCTTTTCCCAAACCGCGCCGCGGCGCCGATCTTCGCAACCCGCAAAATTTCGCGCCGGACGCATTCGGACGGCTCTTCGACGTCGCAAAAGACGCGGTCGCACGTCGCATCGCGAAGCGGAACGTTCGTCGCGTCGGCCCAATCGGCGTCGACTCCGGCGTCGCGCGCCTCGACGATTTCCTTCGGCGAGAGCCCGAGCGCAAACCAGAAGACGCGATTCCCCTCGCGCCGCGCTTCGAGGAGCGTTTCGCGGTCGAAATCGCCGACAAACAGAGTCGCCGCATCCGCGTTTGCGCCGTCGCTATCCGCAACGTTCGCAAGCGTTTGCGCTTCCGCTTCGTCGACGCGTTCCCAAACGAATTTCGGACGTTCGACGATTTCGCGCAACGCCGGTCGAATCGCGTCGAAAAAGAATTCCGGCGTCAATCGCGTCATACACGGCGGCGTCTCGAACCCGCGCGGACAGCGTTCTTGCCAATCGTCGACGACCCATTCGCACGAAATTGGGCAAACTCCGTCGACTTTAACGTTAATGTTTTCCGGATAACCGCAAAAATCGACGTTCGTTTGCGCGAAGAAAACGGCGCTCCGCGAATTGAGCGAATGCGCGAAATGGACCATACCGCACTCGCCGTCGATATGAAGCGCCGAATTTTTCAGTAAAACTTTCAATTCCTCGAACGTCGTTCGACCGCGCAAGTCGACGTCGACGCCGGTTAAGTCGGACGCCGGATCCGCCTTGCCGAGCTGAACGATCGCAAACTCCGGAAACTCCGCTTTTATCGTTTCGATCAAGCGCTCGTAATACGGTTTCGGCCACATTCTCGTATTGTTCGCGCCTTGGTACGTCGCGTCGACGCCGCGTTGCAACGTCAAATAAGGGCGCGCGTCGAGTCCGTTTTTCGCCAAAACGTCGAACGCCGCTTCGTCGACCGTCATTAACGGACGCGTCGCGTCGCTCATCTCCAACGCCTTGTCGAAGTCGGGTTGCGAACGCCGGTTTTGTCCGTTCGCCAACGAAAACGCGACCTTAATATAATCGACGTTCGGCCAAGGGAGCGTCAACTTCGCGCGCTCCTTGTTAAAGCGTTCGAGTCGTTCCAAGTACTCGCCCAGTTTCGGCGCAAGAAGCGCGAACGTCTCCGGATTCCAACGCTTCAATTCCGGGAACCGCACCAAGTCGACCCAAGCGTCAAAACCTCTTAGATAATGTTCGTTGAAGATTTTCGTTTCAAGGTTCGCCGACAAGTCGACGACTTCGACGTTCGCAAAACCGCGAAAAATCGAACGCGTCGCCTCCAACGAATTCGTCGGCGCGACCAAGAACCGGCTGTCGGCGCATTCGCTAAACCGGCGCAACTCTTTAAGATACGTCGCCGCCATCGCGACGTCGCCGAGTCCGCCGCGCAAAAAGAAAAGAATTTTCGGCGCCCCGTCGGCCCGCGCTTCCTCGGTCGAACGCAACGCGTCGTCGACTTCAAATAGACGCGGCTTAAATAAAGCGCGAATCCCCCAGAACGCTAAATTAACGGCCGCTTTTCTCGGCGCGTTCGGATATTTTTGCCGAAGTCGGCGACCCTTGTTTTCCAAATCGCGCCAAAATTTCATCGCGTTTCCCTCTTGCGTTCGTCGTTAACGTTCGCCCTTTACCGCGCCGACGCTTTTTCGCGTTCGGCCAGCTCGACGTCGCGTTCCAGCATATCGTCGATCAACGTTTCGAACGTGTAACGCGGCGTCCAACCGAGTTTTTCGCGAGCTTTCGTCGCGTCGCCGCAAAGGTAATTGACCTCCGTCGGGCGGAAGAAAATCGGGTCGATCTCGACGAGCGTCTTCCCGGTCTTGCGGTCGAAACCGACTTCGTCGACGCCGGAACCGCGCCAAACCAAGTCGAACCCAAGCCGTCCAAAGACGATTTCCAAAAACTCCCGCGCCGAATGCTGTTCGCCGGTCGCCAAGACGTAATCGTCCGGAGCGTCTTGCTGCAGCATCAGATACATCCCGTCGACGTAGTCGGCGGCGTGTCCCCAGTCGCGGCGCGAGTCGATGTTCCCCATCCGCAACGTCTCTTGCAACCCGGCGCGAATCCGAGCGGCGCCGCGGGTGATCTTTCGCGTAACGAAATTCTCGCCGCGCAACGGGCTCTCGTGGTTGAACAAAATGCCGTTACAGGCGAAGATTCCGTAGGCCTCGCGGTAGTTGACGGTAATCCAATAAGCGTAAAGTTTCGCGACGGCGTAAGGACTGCGCGGCGCGAAGGGCGTCGTCTCGCGTTGCGGCTTTTCGCGAACGTCGCCGAACAGCTCCGACGTCGACGCTTGATAGAAGCGCGTTTTTTCCGTCAAACCGAGTCGGCGAATCCCCTCCAAAATGCGGAGCGTTCCGAGCGCGTCGACGTCGGCGGTTTGCTCCGGCACGTCGAACGAAACGCGAACGTCGGACTGCGCCGCCAAGTTGTACACTTCGTCCGGTTCAAATTCGGCCAAAATCCGCGTCAAACTCGACGAGTCGGTCAGGTCGCCGACGCGGAAAAAGAGTTCGGAACCGTTCGGCTGGACGCCCGGCGTCAGGTCGTCGATTCGGCTCGTGTTCGGCGTCGACGAGCGGCGAACGATTCCGCAAACGCGGCGCCCTTCGGCCAAGAGCTTGCGAATCAAGTAAGAGCCGTCCTGTCCGGTCGCGCCGGTTACCAACGCCGTTTTCATCGTTAAATCCTTCCCGTTCTTTTTATTCAACGCAAACCGCGTCGTTTTTTTACTCGCCGTTGAAGCGTTATTTTTTCCGCTCGACGCGCCCTTTTTTTCCCGCGCTGTCCTTAAAACGCGAAAATTCGGCCGCCTCCGAACGTTTTACCTCAAACGTTCCGACCGCCGAATTTTCCCCAAACGCCGTTTTTGCCGACGGCGCCCAATCCCCTCAATCGCTCGACTTTACCAAACGAGATAGTTCCCGCCGTAAGTGAGCCCGGCGCCGAAACCGGCGAGAATCAGTTTGTCGCCGCGCTTCAAGAGTCCGCCGCGATTCATTTCGTCGAGAGCGATCGGAATCGACGCCGACGCGGTGTTCGCGACGCGCTCGACGTTGATGTAAAACTTCTCTTCCGGCAACTTCAAGCGATCGGCCGCGGAACAAATAATCCGATAATTCGCTTGGTGCGGGATAATCCGGGTTACGTCGTCGAACGTCAAGCCGTTGCGCGCCGCCAACTCGTTCGCAACCTCGGCCAACGCCTTCACCGCGAAGGAATAAACTTGCGCGCCCCCCATTTGCAGGACGTGCGCCAGCGGATGGTGCAACGAATCGCTCGAACGGCAACCGCCTTCAAGAGTAAGGTGTTTTCCCCCCGCGCCGTCGGCTTTCATCATCGAATCGACGATGCCGCTTTCGTCGTCGCTCGCGGTCAAGACCGCCGCGCCGGCGCCGTCGCCGAAGAGAATGCAAGTTTTATGATCGTTCCAGTCGACCTTCCGCGACATCGCTTCGGAACCGATCAGCAAGATCGGACGGCGGAAATTCGGGTTCGAAAAAAAGTTTTTCGCGATTTCCAGGTTGTAAATGAACCCGCAACAAGCGGCGCTCATATCGAACGCGGCGGCGTTTTTCGCGCCGAGCTTGTCTTGAATGACGCAGGAGGTCAAGGGCGTCGGCGCATAGTCCGGCGTCGACGTGCTAACGATGATCATCCCCAAATCTTCGGGCCCGATTCCCGCCGACTCCATCGCTCTTTTCGCCGCGATCAACCCCATCGACGAAGCGGACTCGTCGTCGGCCGCGATGTGGCGCGAGCGAATGCCGGTGTGCGAAAAAATCCATTCGTCCGAAGTCTTCGGCAACCGTTCCGCAAGCTCGTCGTTCGTAACGACGCGCTCGGGGAGGTAGGAGCCCGTTCCCGCTATCTTAACCCGGATCATCAAAAAACTCGTTAAATATTTTAAATTTTATTGCGGACGATCTGCGCGACGGAATAAACGCGCCATACCGATTGCGCCGATTATACGTTTTTCAACGGCGTTCGTCAAGAGAAAAAATAATCCGCGCCGCTCATAAACGTCGTATTTTTTTCGCCGACGCTTCGCTTGGCTCAAGCGTTCTCGCCGTCGGCGGGCGTCGACTCCGCCCCGTTCGTCTTATCGTCCGCGCCGCCCTCAGACTTTAACGATTATTCCAAATCCGCCGCTTTCGCGCTTTTTACAGGACAAACAGAAAAATCATCCCTTCTCGCCGCGCCGTTAAATATTTTCGTCGGTCGCGTCCGGCTCGACGACGAACGCGTCGCGAACGGTCGCCAAAAACTCTTCTTCGGTCGCAACGCGGGCGATTTTGTCGCGGAAGTTGCGTCCGCCGGGCCGCCCTTTAGAATAATGGCAAGCGATTTTGCGCATCATAACGACGGCGCGTTCTCTACCGAAACGGTCGACGACGAGCGAATAATGCTTCAAGAGG
>JAFYVO010000198.1 GCA_017549085.1 Thermoguttaceae bacterium | reverse complement strand
ACTCGAAGAGCGGTTCGAACGCGTCCGCCGCCCGTCGCGCCTCGACGGCCGACGGCGTTAACCGTTTGGAAGTCGGACGGTTGCGTCGCGGCGTTTCTCGCGACGTTCCGTTTTCCGGCGACGCGCCGAAAGCGGTCGAAACGATCGAAGACCCGCGTAAAGACTTGGTTGTTCAGCTTTTAGCGTATAAGAAATTTTGCGAAAACGCCGGCGTCTTGGAAGAGCGCGGCCGACTTTGGGCGCGGCGTTACCCGCGGCTCTCGAACGACTTGCCGCGAGCGACGCGGAATTTTGCCGAAGAGCCGATTCAAGACGTCGAACTTTGGGACTTGGTCGGCGCGTTCGGACGGATTCTGCGCGAGAAAACGCCGGTCTTCCGACACTCGATGAAACGCGAGGACACGCCGATAAGCGTTTTGCTGAAAAGGGTTTACAATCGTTTGAAGCGCGAGCGAAAGGTGCGTTTCACCGCGCTTTTCGACAAGGCCGACCGCAAATCGACGCTTGTCGGGATCTTTTTGGCGATTCTCGAACTGACGCGGCACGGGTACGCGTTCGTCGAGCAAGAGACGGCGTTCGGCGACATCGAAGTCGCGTACCGAGAGAACGCGAAACCGTTCGACCTCGTCGGCGCCGGAGCGAGCGATTTCGTCGAGTCGGCGCAAGCCGGTTGACGCAAGTTGTTAACGCGTTGAAAAATAAAACGTTCGGAAAGCGGAGCGCAAGGAGGCGCGGAACGCTTTTCGAACGTCTTTTTTTGCGCTAAAAACGTTAAACGACGTCGCAAGTTTGCGTTCTTTTGACTTCGTTTAACGGGAAAACGCGCTTAGTCGTTCCAGGACAACGTTTCCGGAAGGGGCGAACCGAGATTAACGCAACCGTCCTCCGTAACGACGACGATGTCTTCGACGCGCAACCCGCCGACGCCCGCGCCGTAAAGGCCCGGCTCGACCGAAACGACGTCGCCGACGACGAGTTCCGGCCCTTTGAAGTCGAGAAGCGGCGGTTCGTGGAGCGAAAGCCCGAGACCGTGCCCGGTTCCGTGCGTCATCCGGATTTCCGTTTCGGCTTCCGGCGTTCCCGGCGCGGCGTAACCGAACCCGTATTTTTCGAGGGCCGCGATCGCAGCGCGGTGAACCGCTTCGGCGGAGACCCCCGCTTTGATCGTCGCCGTCGCCGCCGCTTTCGCCGCGCGCACCGCTTCGAGCATCTTAGCGTAAATCGGCTTGACTTGGCCGTTTATGACCGTGCGCGTGCAGTCGCCGTTGTAGAGCGTCGTCTTGTTCGTCGGGAAAATATCGATGATGATCGGTTCGCCGGTGCGCAAGGGGCCGGTTCCGTAGTTATGGCAGTCGTCGCCGTCTTTGCGACCCGCGACGATCGCCGGGACGTTCGAGTAACCGGCGTCGAGGAGCGTGCGGTCGATGAAAGCCCGCATATTTTCGGAGGTTAGCATTTCGCCGTTCGCCCAAAGAATCCCGTCGGCGTCCGGAATCGCGTTCGCGATGCGGCGGCAAGCGGCGCGCATCGCCTCTTCGGTCGCCCGTTGCGCTTCGCGAATCGCCGCGATTTCGCGCGAGTCTTTCGAGCGCCGCTCGACAACGCCGCGGTCGACGTCGCATTCGCAAGAAATCCCGACTTTTGAGAGCGCGTCGACGTAAACGAGCGGGAGGGTGCGGTCGGAGACGACGAGTTCGACGCCTTGACGGCGGAACGCTTCGGCGACGCTTTGGGCGGTCGCGAGTTCGCGGTCGCCGGAGAGTCCGGTTTCGGGCGCGAAGTCGGCGGGACAGGCGACGAAGTCGGCCTCGGCGGAGCGGATCGCGCGGTCGTTTTCGATGTCGCGCAAAATCAGGAGCCGAGTTTTGTTCGACGGAGCGCGCTCGGCGTTCGTCGACGGTTTGGCTTCCGCGAAGGTCGTCGGCTCTTCAAATTCGAGAACCGCGGCCGGGTCGTGAGCCAAAAAACGCATTTTCCAATAGAGCGTCGCGCTGTGCGACGGGACGCCCGCCGTTAAGTAAGCCTTTTTCATTGTTCGATTTATGAGGTTGTTAGTTGTTGGCGTGTTAAAACGAGGAAAGACGCGGCGACCCGAAAACGAGTCGAGCCGCCGCGAACGTCGGCGCCGTTCCGACGCGAGGAAACGTCGCCAAATTGGGAACGTCGGAAGCGAACTTGCCGCGATAAACGGGTTAGCGCAACCGCTTCCGTGCTTCGCTTCGTTAAGCGCTTCAAGACGTCGCGTCGCGAGGCGACCGTCGTCGGCGTGTTGACGTTAAGTTCCTAAATCTCGCCGGTTAGTTCGCGACCGCTTCCGTGCGTCGCGTCGCGAGGCGACCTTTGTCGGCGTGTTGGCGTTAAGTTTCGAAATCTCGCCGGTTAGTTCGCGACCGCTTCCGTGCGTCGCTTCGCCAAGCGCTTCAGTGCGTCGCGTCGCGAGGCGACCGTCGGCGTGTTGGCGTTAAGTTCCTAAATCTCGCCGGTTAGTTCGCGACCGCTTCCGGATGTTCGGCGGCCAAGTGTTTCAGGACGGCGCGCGTCAACGCTTGACCGATCGGCTCGATGTTCGCCAAAATCCAGTTCGCGTCGCGTTCTTCGTCGTGAAACGCGATCTCGACCAAGACGGCGGGCGCGTTCGGGTTCGCCGTTTCGTAAAGCGGTTTGCCGGGGCCGAAATGGCTGTGCGACTCTTTGACGCCGCGGTTCGGGCCGTTGTAAATCGTCAAAATTTCGTCGACGACGCGCTTGGCGAAGCGTTCGCCCTCGCCGCCGAAACGGAAACAAAACGCTTCGGTTCCGCGAGCGCGCTTGTTGGCGGCGTTCGAGTGAACCGCGAAATAGAGGTCGACGTCGCGGGCGTTCGCTTCGGCGACGTAATCGCGGAGGCCTTTTTCCGGATCGTTGCGATAAACGACGACGCCGTGCGCCTTTAAGATCGGCTCCATTACGTCGGCGACTTCGTTCATCCGCTCTTTTTCGCTGCGGTAATCGCCGAATCCGATGTTGCGAATTTGGTTCGACGGACTGAGATAGAGCGAAACGGCGTTCGGTTTGAAGCGCGGCATATCGGCGAGCGTCGCGGCGTCGGCGGAGGCGGTCAAATTCGGACGCGCTTCCGGGTCGACGGTTTCCGGAGCGACCGGGTCGGTTACTTGCGCGAAGGCGGGCGTCGCCGCGCAGCAAAACGCGACGGCAAGGGCGAGTTTTAAAAACGACGGCATCGGATTTTCTCCTCGAATTAGGACGGAAAAAGGAAAATGAGCGATTTAACGTCGAACTGAAATAAGGATTCGACGAAGGAACGCAAACAACGAACGGCGGCGACCAAAACGGTTCGCTCCAACGCTGCGCTCGCTTTATTATTTTAACGCTTGCCGACGCGAATCGCAAGGTTCCGCGTAAAAATTTTTTCAAAAACGCGTTACAAAACGCAAAAAAGTCCGCGTCGCTCGAAGTAAATCGAGCGCGCGGACATTTTTTAAAAGCGGCGTTAAGCGTTTAACGTCGCAAAAATCGCGCCAAAGCTAACGGCGCCTCGACTCGTCTCAAATGAGACGTTTCGTCCATTCGTCGAAATTGTCGTCGTCGACGAAGAAGTCGAATTCGTCAAACTCTTCGGCGAACGCCGCGCTGATCGGCTCGTCTTGCGCCGGAACGGTGAATTCGAGCGTTTCGGACCAAGCCGTATTGCCGGCGCCGTCGGCTTGGTGAGCGCGGACTCGGAAGTAGTACGTTTGTCCGGCTTCAAGCGCGCTATACGTTTGCGACGTTTTGGAACCGTCGACGACGTAGACGCGGCAATTGGCGCCGCCCGCGGTAACGTTCGAGGAAGCGAACGGAACCGTCGAGAATTCGACGCGGTACTTCGCGACGTCGTCGGCGCCCGTCCAGGAGAACTCGACGCGCCCGGTCGCGGCGTTGAACGAGACCAAATTGGCGGTCGGCGCGGCAAGCGTCGCAAAGGTCGAGATTTCCGTCCAATCGGAAACGACGTAATCGTTTTCGGCGCGAACGCGGAACTCGTAGGTCGTTCCCGATTCGCAGTCGTAGAACGCCGCGTACGGCGTGGACGCTTCGCTGTACGACGCGACCCAAGCGTCGTCGCCTTGACCGACGGCGCGGTATTCGACGCGGAAACGAGTCGCGTCCGTTTCGGCGTTGACCCAACGCATACGCACCCAAGCGTCGCCTTCGGCGTCGTTGTATTGCGTGAACGAAACGTCGGACGGCGCGTCGAGAGAAATGGAGATCGCGCTGTTGGTCCAAACGGAAGCGCCGTTTTCGCTCAACGCTTGAACGCGGAGGAAGTACGGTCGGCCCGGCGTTAACGAATCGAGCGCCAAGGTCGTTTTACCGAGTCCGTCGGCTTGCGTCGTCAAAACGGGATCCCAAGTTTCGCCGTCCGTCGAGATTTCGACGCGGAATTCGGTCGCGTCGGCGTCGTTGTTCGTCCAGGACAGTTCGCCGGTCGCGCCGGAATCGGAAGGCGCGAAGGCGACGTCGGTCGGCGCGTCCAAAACTTTAAAGGTTTGGACTTCGGACCACGGCGAGGTTCCGACGCCGTCGGCGTAGTGGGCGCGGACGCGGCAGTAGTACGTTTGCCCGGCTTCGAGCGCGCTGTACGTTTGCGACGTTTGGGCGGCGTCGAGGACGTAGACGCGGCAATCGTCGCCGCCCGCGGTAACGTTCGACGAAGCGAACGGAACCTTCGAGAATTCGACGCGATACTTCACGGCGTCGGCGTCGCCCGTCCAGGAGAACTCGACGCGACCGGCGCTCGCGTTGAAACCGACGAATTCGCCGGTCGGCGCGGCGTGCGTTTCGAACGTTGTTTCAACCCAAGCGGAAGCGCCGTATTGGTTTTCGGAACGAACGCGGAGTTCGTAATTCGCGCCCAAGGCGACGCCGAAGCAGTCGAATTTTTGAACGTTGGCTTCCGTCAACGCTTCGGTCCATTCTTCGGTTCCGGCGACGCGGTATTGGACGCGGTACCCGATTTCGTCGGCCGCGGCGTCCGTCCAGCTGAAACGGATATACGAGCCGGACGCCGGGTTGTATTGCATCGCCGAAAGATCGGTCGGCGCGACCGGCGCGGTGAATTCGACGACTTCGGACCAAACGGAGTTGCCGGCGCCGTTGGCTTGGTGGGCGCGAACGCGGAAGTAGTACGTTTGCCCGGCTTCGAGCGAGCTGAAGGTTTGCGACGTCTTGGAACCGTCAAGGACGTAAACGCGGCAGTCGGCGCTCGACGCGGTAACGTTCGAGGAAGCGAACGGAACCTTCGAGAACTCGACGCGATACTGCGCGGCGTTTTCGGAACCCGTCCAGGAGAACTCGACGCGACCGGTTTCGCCGTTGTACTCGACGAATTCGGCGACCGGAGCGGCCAAAACTTCGACGACGGTTTCCGCGGCGACCGATTCGCCGTACTCGTTGAAGGCGACGACGCGAATTTCGTACGTTTCGCCCGCCGTAACGTCGCGGAAATTATAGGTTTGGACGTCGGCGGCCGTCGTGGTCGCTTCGGTCCATTCTTCGGTTCCGGCGACGCGGTAGTCGACGCGGAAACCGGTTTCGTCGGTCGAGAGGTCGGACCAGTCGAGTTTCAGGTAACCGCCGTTGCTCGTGTATTGCTTGAAGGTCAAGCCGGTCGGCGCGGTCGGAACGTTCGGGTTCGTGAAGGTAAATTCGTTACTGTACGTTTTGCCCGCGTTGTTGACGGCGACGACGCGGAAGGAGTACTCTTGACCGAGTTCGAGTTCGCCGGTCGTCCAGGTCGTCGTGTTGGCCGGGAGCGTTTCGGACGCGGCGACCCAAGCGCCGTCGACGAGCGTTTCGACGACGTAATAGTTGTAACTGCTGTCCGCGAGAACGTCCGTCCAGTTCAGCTTAACCGTTTTCGTTTCCGGGTCGAGGGCGTCGGCGGTAAGTTCCGGAGCTTCCGGCGCCGAGATCGTGCTGAAGGAAACGTATTCCCAATCGGAAGCGCCGAAATCGTTGACGGCGCGAATGCGGTATTGGTACGATCGACCGTATTCGAGTTCGGCGGCGTAGGATTCGACGTCGGCGGCGACGGCGGCGACGGCTTCCCATTCGCCGCCGGCGACCGAACGTTCGATTTCGTAGCCGGTTTCAAATCGGACGTCCGCCCACATGAGGAGCGTGCCGGCCCAATCGTTTTCGCCGCCGTTCGTGCGGAAGTTCGACGGTTTCTCCGGAGCGACTTGCGGCGCTTCGATCGACAGTTTGTAGTCGACGAGGTATTCGCTCGTTTCGACGTTGTAAACGACGACGTAGTAGTCGCCCGCCAAGAGATGGGCAAGCGAGATCTTTTGGACGCCGGTCGTCGACGGATCCAGCGAAGCGAGTTTTCCGCCGTTGTAGTCGTAAATTTCGAGCGCGAGGCGAGCGTCGTCGGCGTAATCGTAAGCGATTTTGACGTAGTTGTCGGCGCCGCCGTCGGCGACCATCGTGAACTTGAAGTAGTCTTGGTTGCTCGTCGGCCCGGCTTTCAGGTCGAGCGTCAGAGAGCCGACCATACCGAGCCGAGTCGCTTGGGCGAGTTCGTCGTTGGCTTCGTATTGGTCGTCGGTTTCTTGCGCCAAGGTCGAGAAGGCGACTTCGCTCCAGACGACGCCGTACTCGTTGACGGAACCGACGCGGTAAACGTAAGCGGTTGCGTAAGCGAGTTTGCCGGTTTCGAACGACGTCGCGTCGGCGGCGAGTTCGGCGACGTCTTCCCAAGCGCCGCCGTCGACTGAGCGTTGAACGAGGTAACCGTCGACGTTTTCAACGGCGTCCCAAACGAGGGTCGTATAGTCGCGGCGAATCGTCGTCGGAGCGCCTTCTTCGCCTTCCAAGACGTTGACAGTCGCTTGGAGGTTTGCCGGAGCGGCCGGGAGGTCTTCGGTCGTGAACTCGACGGTCGCCCAGTCGGATTGACCGTAGGCGTTGACGGCGGCGACGCGGTAGGCGTAAGTCGTTCCGAGTTCGAGTTTTCCGGTCGTCCAGGTCGTCGCGTCGGCGGCGAGCGTTTCTTCGGTCGCGGCGACCCAAACGCCGTCGACGAGCGTTTCGACGACGTAACCGGTTTTGTTGCCGCCGCCGTCGATCCACGTCAGGTCGACCGTCAGCGTTTCCGGGTTCAAAACGGTCGCGGTCAAGTTGATCGGGGCGAACGGGGTTTGCTCTTCGAACGCGCCGAGGTCGACCGTTCCGTTGAAGCGCGGATTCCCGGCCAAGTCGGTCGTAATCGAGTCGGCGACGTAGGAGTCGGCGCCCTTGTTAATCGCTTGCGAACCGGCGGCGAGGGTATAATCGCCGTTTTCCGCGTCCGTAAAGAGCGGTTGCGTTTCGTCGTAGACGTATTGCGTCGCCGCGTCGGTCGAGGCGTTGTCCCAAGCGGTAAAGCTCGACAGCGTGTTGTACGCGTTCGAGATTCCGGCGTCGACGAAATCGCCGCCCGCGTTGTCGACGAGGATCGAGTTGTAGATATTCGTCCTTCCGCCTCCGTAAACGCCGGCGCCGCCGGTTTCCGGAGGCGCGACGTTTCCGGTAATCGTGGCGTTGTTAAACGACGTCCACGTCTTAACATTGTTGTAGACGTAAACGCCGCCGCCGTTAGTCGTCGCGGTGTTACCGGAAATCTCGACGTTCGTAAATGTTGTTGTTGCTCCGGAATAGAGGTAAACGCCGCCGCCAGAGGATTTAGAGGTGTTTCCGGAAACCTTGACGTTCGTAAACCACGACGTTCCGGTGTAGACGTAAACGCCGCCGCCGTTAGTCGTCGCGGTGTTTCCGGAAATCTCGACATTTTTAAAGCGCGCCGTTCCGGAATAGAAGTAAACGCCGCCGCCGGAGGTTTTTGCGGTGTTTCCAGAAATCACGACGTTCGTAAAGGTCGCTTGCGCGTCAGTGTCGACGTACACGCCGCCGCCATTTTTTCCGGTATTTTGAGAAATCGTAACGTTCGTGAAGACGGCGCTAGCTTGGGGCGCAAGGTACGCGCCGCCGCTGAAATTCGTCGTCGTCGAGTTTCCGGAAATCGTAACGTTTTCAAACGTAGCTTTTGCGCCGGTCGTAATAATAACCCCGCCGGCGCCGTATGTAGAGGTGTTTTTACCGCCGGTAAGCGTCAAGTTTTTGAACGCGGCCGGAGCGGACGTAGACGTAACTCCGAAGACGCGGGATTTTTGGTTCGCGTCGATCGTAACGCCGTTTTCGCCGCCGTCGATCGTCAGCGCTTGGCTAACGACGAGTTGCGAGCCGCCGAGGACGATCGTCGCTTTGCCGTCGGCGTCGAGTTCGTCGGCGTAGGCTTCGGCGTCGAAGGTAATCGTCGTTCCGAGCGTCGCGTCCGCTTCGGCGTAGGAAATCGCTTCGCGGAGACTGATTTCGCCGTCGTATTTGTCGACGACGTCGGACAGGGTCGTAACGACCGTCGACGGCGCTTCGAGCGTCGAGAATTTGACCGTCGCGGCGGCGGAGTCGCCGTAAGCGTTTTGCGCGACGACGGTAACGCTGTAAGTCGCGGCCTTGATAAGGTTGGGGAGTTGGAGGGTCGTCGGGTTTTCGGCGGTCGCGACGTCGACGGTTTCGGTAAACGTCGTTTGACCGTCGGTATACGTAACGACGTAAGCGGTAACGACTTCGGCGCCGGTTTCGGGCGCGGCGTTCCAAGTCAGCGTCGCGGACGTTTCCGCCGCGTCGACAATGGTCGCTTTCAAGCCGGTCGGCGCGGTCGGGACGTTTTCGGTCGCGAAGGTTAATTCGGCGGTCGCGGCGCCCGCGTTGTTTTTCGCGGTAACTTGGAACTTGTAAGACGTTCCAAGCGCGAGCGCGGGCGGCGTCCAGGTCGTCTCATTGGCCGCGCAAACGGTTGCGGCGATAACGTCGCCGTTCGCGTTATAGAGTTTGACTTGGTATTCGAGTTCGTCGTCGACGTCTTGCCAAGTCAGCTTGACGGTATGAGTTTCGGGGTCGAGTTTCGAGACCGTCAATTCGGTCGGCGCGACCGGGGCGGCGACCGTAGCGAACTCGACGGTAACCCAATCGGATTGGCCGTATTGGTTGACGGCGCAAATTTGATATTTGTACGAAGTTCCGTAAGCGAGACCGAGCTCTTGGGACAGAACGTCGGCGGCGACGGTTCCGGCTTCGACCCAAACGGCTTCGGCGTCGGTTTTGTCGACGTCGGTCGTGTAGCGGAGTTTGTAACCGGTTTCGCCGTAAACGTTGTCCCAAACGAGTTCCGTTTCGTTTTTGATAAGTTTCGACGCGTCGTACGTCGCTTCGTTGCCGTTCGTTTGGAAACCGGTCGGCGCGGCGGGGGCGACTTGCGGCGCGCTAATTTCGAGCGTGTAATCGATCGCTCGGTTGGCTTCTGGGATAACGTTGTAAACGCGAACGTAGTATTCGCCCGCCGGGAGATTTTCGAGCGAAAGCGTTTTCGTCGAATTGGTGGTCGCATTGTTGCGAATCGGGGCCTTGGCGTCGACGGAGTCGAAGAGGGCGAGCGCAAGGTTCGTGGCGTCGGCCTGCGCGTATTCAATTTTAACGAAATCGTCGGCGGTTCCGGTCGCCGGGGTCGTGAATTTGAAGTAGTCGTATTCTTCGAAGAGACCGGACTTCGCGGAAATTTCGACTTGACCGGCGACGCCGAGGTCGGTCGCGGTTGCGAGCGTGTCGTTGCTTTCGTAAGCGTCTTGCGGAATGTTCGGCGGCGTGATCGTCAGGGAATACGCATGTTCGAGGTAGTGTTGGTAGGCCGGTCCGGAATTGGCTTGGCGAACTTCGATATAGTACGTTCCCGCTTGGACGCCGTTAAGCGAAATCGTTTCCGTAGCGCCCGTGGTCGTGCTCGACTTGCCGTTAACTTGGTTGCCGTTGGCGTCGAGCAGGT
>JAFYVO010000197.1 GCA_017549085.1 Thermoguttaceae bacterium | reverse complement strand
GTAAAGGCGCGGATTGTCCCGCTTCACCGGGCCCGGGCAGACCAGCAAGACGTGCAGGCCGTCCGGCGCCGTTTCGAGTCGCAACTGTTGCGAAAACGCCGCGACCGCGTGTTTCGTCGTCGGATACGCCCCGACCCAACGCGCCGCGCTCTTCGCCGCCAACGACCCGATATTGACGATATGCCCTTTCGCCTTAATCAGTTGCGGCGCCGCGGCTTGCGAACAGGCGATCGTCCCCAAGACGTTCAGCTTCCAAAGGGAGTCGAACTCGTCGAGCGGCGTTTCGAGAATCCGCCCGCGATGCGTTCGCCCGGCGGCGTTCACCAGCGCGTCGAGTTTCCCGAACTTCGCGACCGTCTCCTCGACGATTCGCGTCGCGTCCTCCGGCTTCGTTACGTCGGCGACCAACGGCAAAACGTCGACGCCGCCGTCGCGCATCGCCTCCGCCGTCGCTTCGACGTCCGCCGCTTCCAAGCCGACGATCGCGACTTGCGCCCCCGCCGCGCCGAACGTCTCGGCGATCACCCGCCCCAAACCGTTCGACCCGCCGGTTACCAACACCGTTTTTCCGCTCCAATATCCCATTTTCGTTCCTCCGCCAAAACGCTTCGCCGCTTTTCAGCGCCGCCGCGTTCGCGTTCGCTCGTCGTTTTGTTCTTTTCGTTATTTTCGTCCCGTCCGCCGACCGCTCGACGCGACGCCCCCATTATACCGCCGCCGCGCCCGACGGCAACGCCCCCCGCCGACGCGTTCCCCCGAAGTTTTACGCCAATCGGCGAATCCGAACGTCGGCGCGTTGAACCTCGCTCAACGCGCCAAAGTTAAAGAGACTTAACTTCTTTGCAACGTCTCCGCGAAATTGAGTCCGCTTTCTCCGCCGCTCGGGCGAAAATAGGCGACTTGCGTAAAATGGGCGATTTCCAACGTTCGACGATTCCGTTTTTTCGCCGCGTCGCGCTTCCGTCAAGAAACGCAAAAAACCGACGTCGCAAAACGTCGGTTCGGCGTCCGTCGTCAAAGCGCCGACTTGGGGAAGCGTCGACCGTTTGACGGCGAAAGCGTTCGCAAAATTTCGCCGAACGCGCCGCGCCGACCGTCAAAGTCGACGCGACCGTCCTTTTTTAGCGTCTTAGCGCCAACCGCGACTAGCACCAACCGCGGAGTTTCATCGCGTCGGCGACGCGCTTGATCGCGACCAAGTAGGCGGCTTCGCGGAGCGACGTTTTCTTTTCTTCGCTCATTTCGTAAACCGCTTTGAACGCGTTCGTCATCTTTTGGTCGAGACGTTTTTGGACGTCTTCGAGTTCCCAATAGTAGTTTTGCGCGTTTTGGCATTGTTCGAAGTACGAAACCGTAACGCCGCCCGCGTTCGCGAGGTAGTCCGGGATGACGTGAATCCCTTTCGCGTCGAGGATAACGTCGGCTTCCGGCGTCGTCGGGCCGTTCGCGAGTTCGCAGATGATTTGCGCGTCGACTTTATCCGCGTTCGCTTCGGTGATCGTGTTTTCGAGCGCGGCCGGGAAGAGGACGCAAACTTTCGTCGCGATCAGTTCTTCGTTCGTAATCTCCTTGGCGCCCGGGAAACCGGCGAGCGAGCCGTTCGCCTTCTTGTATTCGACGAGTTCTTTCGCGCTCATCCCTTCCGGATTGTAGACGCCGCCGCGGGAGTCGGAGACGGCGACGACCTTCATGCCGAGGATTTCTTCGGCCAACGTCGCGGCGAATTGACCGGCGTTACCAAAGCCTTGGACGGCGCAGGTTTGGCCGTTAAGATCGATCCCGTAAGCCTTCGCGCATTCGCGGGTCGCGTAGATACCGCCGCGAGCCGTCGCGTCGCCGCGACCTTGCGAACCGCCGATCGCGATCGGTTTGCCGGTGATGACGCCCGGATGGCATTCCATCGTCATCTTTTCGAATTCGTCCATCATCCACGCCATAATTTGGCCGTTCGTGTAAACGTCCGGCGCCGGAACGTCTTTGGTGATGCCGAGAACCGGGCCGACGGCGCGAATGTAAGCGCGAGCCAAGCGTTCTTTTTCCGTTTCGGAGAGGGATTTCGGGTCGCAAATGACGCCGCCTTTACCGCCGCCGAGCGGAATGTCGACGACCGCCGCTTTCCACGTCATCCAGCAAGCGAGCGCGCGGACGGTGTCGATCGTTTCGGTCGGGAACCAGCGGATGCCGCCTTTGGCCGGGCCGCGAGCGGTGTTGTATTGAACGCGGAAACCTTGGAAGATTTTCGTCGAACCGTCGTCCATTTTGACCGGCAGCGCGACGGCGACTTCGCGTTGCGGCGAGCAAAGGAGTTCGGTCGTCGCGGCGTCGAGACCGAGCGCGGCGGCGGCTTTCTTAACGCGGTTTTGAGCGATAACAAACGGATTGCGTTCAGCGGACATTTTTCTCTCCCCAAATTGCTTATAACCGTATTAGTTTTTCTAATACAAACAAGTTTTACGATTAAAATTTGTAATTTTCACTTTCGCGTTTTATTATGACCTCTTTCCATTTTTTGGCAAGGCCTCTTTTCAAATTTTCTCAAAAATTATATTAGCCCCGACTAATCATTATGTCAACTTATTCTACTATTAATCGTCGTTTCCCTTTTCTTCTTTGAAGAAGGCGGTTTACGCTTTTTTTTCGTTCCTTCGTCTTTCGCCGTTCTCCCGTTTTCCGCCCTTTTTTCCGCGTTCTTTCCGTTGTTTTACCGTTGCTTTTCGAAAAATTCCCGTTTTTTTCCGCCGACCGCCGCGACGCCGCCGACAAAACGCATACAATCGTCATAGACGCTTCCGCGCTCGTTCGCCGCCGTCTTTTTCGACGCGGCGTCGACGCCCCTTGTCGAAAGCGCGTCGAAGAAGGAAAAAATAAAAAAAAACGCGCGT
>JAFYVO010000196.1 GCA_017549085.1 Thermoguttaceae bacterium | reverse complement strand
ACACGAAGCAATGGCGCCTCCGTTTGACGAAGAAAACGCCGGTTTATAAGGACTCGCTCGGTCGCGAACTCGAGTCGCCGGTTTGGCGCGTCGCGATTTCCGACAGCCGCGACCCGCGCGGGTTGAACGTTCCGGGGGACGACGAAGAAGAGCAAAAGAAGAACGCTCGCACGAAGGGCGCGGTCTACCGCAAAGGTCGCAACGGCGTCCTCGATTGGCTCGCGTCCGGTAAAAAGTCCGGGAACGGCCCGAACGAACGTTTCGAAGAGAACGATTTCAGCTTCTTCTCGATGCAAACGCGTCAATTCCGCAACCTGCCGACCCCGGCGGAACTGGAAATCGCGTCGATCGCCGACCTCGACCTCTTCCAAGGGTACGACGAAGCGACGAACAAAGCGAAGGAGCCGAACGCCGCGACTTACCTCGCCGACTGGAAAGCGTTCAACCTCCGAAGCTCGAACGTCCTCGGCGCCGCGTTCGCGGAGTCGCAAGACTCCCGCGTCGACTCCGTCGCCGGGAAACGCGCCGACGCTTGGAGCCTCCGCGAAGTCGAACTCGACCGTATCCTTTGGTTCAACAAAGCGGAAGGGGACTCGGCGAGCGCCAACACGAAACTCGGAACCGCCGGGAAGTATCCGGACGCGCTGCGCACCTTCTGCAACGCGGCGGACGAAATCGTTTACCTCGCGCCGAACGAATATTTGGTCGTCGGCCCGGAAACGAAGCGCGCGCTCGGTTCGGTCGCGTTCAACTCCTCGGCGGGGGACGCGGACGACCGTCGCTTCGGCGTGAAGCCGCTCGACTCCGACTCGGCGAGCTGGATTAATATCGACAACGGGCGCCACGGGACGGACTCCCTGACGAACGCCGGAACCGAAAACCTGTCGCAAGCGGGTAGACCGGCGGCGAACTACAAGTATATGGTCGCCGTCGCCAATATCGGCGGTCGCGGGCTGAACATTTCGGAACCGCTTTGGACGGCGACCGGCGTCGACCCGTATTACGAAAACCAAGCGGAAAAACTCGATCCGGCCGTCTTGAAGGACAACAAGATCGACGTTCGCGACGTCCCGTTCGAAATGCCGAAATCTTGGGGCGACCGCGGAACCGAAGACGCGAGTTTTTACGACAATAAAGTCGCGAACTACCCGATCGTCCAAGACAAGCTCTTCGGCGTCGGAACCGTTCCGGCGTACAAATCGGCGTTCGTTCAACGCGTCGCCGACCCGAACCGCCCGTATCACCCGTTGATGAACCCGTATATCTCCGTCGACTGGAACGCGATGGACTTGACGGTCTTCACCGGCGAGTGCCTCGAAATCGACGCGCTTGAAGACGAGAACCGACTTGCGTTCGTCGACGACGAAAACATCGCCGAAGACGCGGATTATTTCGACAACCCCGAAAATAAAATCGAGTTGGCGGAAAACAAAGCGTTGAACATTCCGGACAAAGGAACGTTCGTTTACGTCGATGCGTTCTCGTCGCGGCAATGGGGGAACTCCAGCCAAGGGATGTTCGGCGGCGGTTTGCGCCAACACGGCAAAATCCGTCCGAACGTTTGGGCGCGCGGCGTCCGACTCGGCGACGGCGAACGCGCCGGGCTCGAACGTCCGAACGACTTCACGACGACGCTGGTCGGCGACGGGGCCGGGAACAGAATTCCGGCGTTGAAATGGATTCCGCGCCACACGCCCGGCTTCTACAACGACCGCGGCCCGCTCGGAACTTGGGGCGTCGACGCGGACGGAAACCCGGCGTTTACGGAGAATACCGCGTCGGCGTATTATCGCGGCCTGAACGAAAATTACTCGTTCGCCAAAAATAGAACGTTCGCTCCCAACGAGTCGCACTTGTTGCCGTATCGCTCGGCGCCGCGGACGCCGTTCGAACACCTCGTTTGGAACGACGCGCCTTACAGCAATCCGTTCGAGCTGTCGCTCGTTCCGGCGTCCGCGCCGGGCCGCTTCGGGCTCGAATTCGTTCGCGTCGACGACCAGTTCAATCTCGCGAAGTTGTACGACGTCAAGCGCGAGAAGGAACGCGGCGAATCCCTCGGGACGGACGGCGTTTACGGTTACGGCGATTGGTACGACAAAGCCGACGACGTCGACGAAGGGCTCAAAAAACGCGCCGGGAAAATCGGGCCGTACTTGAACTTCTTCGGAAGCTCGAAGCGCCCGGGCGAGTCGCTGAACCTTTGCCGCGCGTTGGAGTTCGTTTACACGCCGTCGCTGTACCTCGGGACGCAAAGCCTCGCCGGAACGGACGAAAACGGGAACCTGATCAACGACGGTTACGGGAACCCCGTTTTCTACTCGGCGCGTCGCGAACCGGGTAAGATCAACCTGAACACGACGACCGAAGCCGCTTGGAAGGCGCTTGCGCCGCGTTCGGAACGCGTTTCCGACGACGCGAAACTCCCGGGGACGGCTTGGGACGAACTCGTCGATTCCCGTTACGCGTTCTGGACGGTCGACACGGGCGTCGACGAAGACGGCGACGGCGAAACCGAAAAGTACTCGCAAGGCGGGAACGCGCCTATGCCGTTCCAACCGGCGCACACGACGCCGCTTTGGGGAACGCTCGACCAATCGCCGGCGCCGACCCCGACCGCGGCGACGTTGGCGGCGCAGTTCGAAATCGACCTGACCGGCGAACGCGGCACGAACGCCGAACCGCTCCTCGACAACCTCCTCGAGCGTTTCGCGTCGGACGGCGACGGGAACACCGTTTACTCCTACAAAGACGACGAAGGGAACACGCAAACGACGACCGACCTCGATTGGCTCCACGCGAACGGGATCGCTTACGACGAAGTTTCGCTCGGGAAGCGCAACAACCTCTTCGAAGCGACCGCCGAAATGCAGCGGTTGAGCGGCGTTACGACGAACCGCTCGAACGTTTTCGCGGTTTGGACGACGGTCGGCTACTTCGAAGTCGAACGGTGCAACCCCGGCGTCAATATGCCGAGCGTCGACCCGGACGGGAACGAAATCACGCTCGCGAAGTTGATCGACCCGAACTACAAGTGGTACCACTACTACCAAGCGATCTACCCGGACGGCTACACCTACGGGAAAGAGCTTGGCGCCGAGTTCGGCGAAACGAAGCGCCGCCGCGGGTTCGCGATCATCGACCGTTCGATTCCGGTCGACTTCCGTCGCGGGCAGTCGGCGAACTATCAAGACGCGATCTTGCTGCAACGCGTCTTGGACTAAGCGTTTAACGAAGCGAGCCGAGCGCTTTGGGCGTCGTCTCCGACGAGGCGGCGTCCGACGGTTCGACCTAAAATCGAAAGGGCGGGGGGCGACCTCCGCTCTTTTTTGTTTCTTGCGTTGATATTCGTTTCGAGTAAGCGCGGGGCGCGTCCGCTTACCGCCTTGTTGACTTGTTGACTTGTTGACTTGTTGACTTGGCGGGCGCGAACTCGAACGCGTCTTTTTACCGAACCCCTTGGCGGCGCGGCGGAATCGTTTATAATGAATGGAACGCGTTTCGTCGCCCGGCGCCCGGCGTTTTTTTAGCGTCGACATGCGGAGGAGGCGGCGCGTCGCGGAAAATCGCCGAATCGGACGCGTCGAGCGTCTTGAAAATAGAAACGAAAAAAAGAGGGGAAAATGCCGTCGAATCAAGTTCTTATCGTCGTCGCGCGCCCGGAAGCCGAGAAAAGTTTTAACGGCGCGATCGCGCAAGCCGCCGCCGACGCGTTGACCGCCCAGGGATACGCGCCGGTTATCAGCGACCTTTACGCCGAAAATTTCGATCCCGTCATGACGCTCGCCGAAGTGAACGAGCCGGTCGAAAAGGCCGACGCCGATATCCAAGCGCGCATTCAAACGGTGAAAGATTCGGTCGGGATGATTTTCATTCACCCGAACTGGTGGGGCGGCCCGCCCGCGATCTTGAAAGGTTGGCTCGACCGCGTCCTGCGCAACGGGTTCGCGTACGGCTTCACCGCGAACGGCCCTTGGCAAGGCTTGACCGACAAAACGGTTCAGGTCTTCAGCACGTCGAACACCCCGCGCGACGTCGAGTTGAACGTTTACGGCGACCCGTTGGAAAACTTCTGGAAGACGATCGTCTTCGGTTTGACCGGCGCGAAGTCCTTTGAACGTCGCAATTTCGAGCAAATTATTTTGAGCGACGAAGCCCAGCGCGCCGCGTGGTTGGCGGAGGTCGCCGAAATCGTCGCCCGTCGTTTCCCGAAGGTCGACTAAGGGCAAAGCGCAAGGGGAATGCGTCGAAAAGCGGGGCCGGGCGCTCGATTTTTGCGCGAAACGAGTTGACCGACTTCCGCTTCGACGAGACTTTTGGAGAAAAATGAAATTTTTTGAAAATTGCCCCTTGACCATTTGCCGGTTCGCGCTATAATTGCTTTTGTCTTGACGACGATAACTCGTTAAGCCGGGCAGGTAGCTCAGTTGGTAGAGCACAGGACTGAAAATCCTGGTGTCGGTGGTTCGATTCCACCTCAAGGCACCAAGTGGAATTTCCACAAAATGCCGCAAAGGTGTTTTTTTAAGCAAAGGGCTTTGCCCTTTTATGCTGGTGTGGCTCAATGGCAGAGCAGCTGATTTGTAATCAGCAGGTTGT
>JAFYVO010000195.1 GCA_017549085.1 Thermoguttaceae bacterium | reverse complement strand
GTCGCCGAAGTCGAACCGCCGAAAAAAATTATACCAGAACTAAAATTCCTTGCAAGCCATAGCCGTTGCGTTTCAAACGCATCAACGGCAACGATTATACCAGAACTAAAATTCCTTGCAAGTCATAGCCCGCTTCAATTGTTTCGCCGTTGGGCGTTTATTATACCAGAACTAAAATTCCTTGCAAGTCATAGCTTAATCCAATCCCGCTTCATTTCGTCGTATTATACCAGAACTAAAATTCCTTGCAAGTCATAGCGACGCAACCGCCGCGTTTCCCGCCCCGTCTTTCCAAGAAACCGCTCCCGCCGACGTTCCCAACGTCGAAACCGCCGAACCCGACGCGTTAGAGTTGGAAACCGACGCCCGTTTCAACGCGTTCCCCGCCGCCAACGCGCTCCACGGCTTCTAGCGCTCCCCGACGCCAACGCGCTCCACGGCTTCTAGCGCTCCCCGACGCCAACGCGCTCCACGGCTTCTAGCGCTCCCCGACGCCGACGCGCCCGCCCCGCTCCGTCGCTCGATTTACGACGCTCCGCTAAATTGAGCGAATACGTCGCGCTCAAAGGGAACGTAAACCGAGTTCGCGCGGCGGCGCGGTCGAGCAACCGACGGAAGCTCAAACTTCGCCCGGGACGACGGCGGCGCCTCCTTTGGGGCCAATAAAATTTCGGCAAGCGGGACGGCTTCAATACGCCGGAACGTCCGCCGGGCGTTCGTCGTCGGGTAAAAAGTTCGCGACTATCGGTCGACCGTCGACTTCGATATGCGTTTCGTCCAGTTCCCGCGCTTCCGCGATTTCGGCGGGGGTTAAGTCGTCGCGCAAGACGAAAAAAAAGCCCCAACGCCCGTCTTTAAGCGTTATTTCTCGATATCCTTCTCGACTCAATTTTCTTAGTTTCGCGTCTCCGGCAAACATTATATTAACCCCTATCGACGTTAAAAAACTTTCGCCGCGAACGCGTCGGTTCACTCGCCGTCCTTTTGCTCGCCCGCGACGCGTCTATTATCCGCGATTCGTTCCTCAAAGTCAAACGCCTTTTCATCGACGGCGAAAAAATTCCCCCGCTCCTTCCGGACGCCGCCGTTAAAAAGCGAACGCCGGTTTCGGAAAAATCGCGCGAAGCCCCTTTAAAAAGGCGGTCGAACGCGGTATAATGGACGGCGGTTGTTCCCGTTTTTCGCCGTTTTTTCCGAAAGGTTGCGCCGATGTCCGCCTCTTACCGCGTTCCCGTTTCCCGACTCGCCGTTTCCGAAGCGACCGTCCCCGGCTCGAAGTCGCTGACGAACCGCGCCCTACTCCTCGCCGCGTTGGCCGACGGAACCTCCGAGCTGACCGGCGTTTTAGACTCCGAAGACGCCCGGCTGATGCTCGAATCCCTCCAAGCGCTCGGGATCGAAATCGACTTCGACGCCGACGCTTGCCGCGCGGTCGTTAAAGGTCGAGGCGGCGACTTCCCGGTCAAATCGGCCGAGCTTTACGTCGGAAACAGCGGCACCACCGCCCGCTTTTTGACCGCGGCGCTTGCCTTCGCCGACGGCGGAGAGTACCGAATCGACGGCAAACCGCGAATGCGCGAACGCCCGATCGGCGACCTTCTGACGGCGCTCGGCGCGCTCGGGTGCGACGTTGTCGCGGAAGCCGGGAACGACTGCCCGCCGCTGATTATCCGGGGGAAAAGCGACGTCGGCGGCGAAATCGGAATCGCGGCGAACGTTTCGAGCCAATTTTTGAGCGGTCTCCTGATGGCGGCGCCCCTTGCGAAACGCGGCGTCGTCGTCAATATCGACGGCGATCTCTCGTCCCGCCCTTACGTCGCGATGACCCTTGAAACGATGCGGTCGTTCGGCGTCGCGGTCGAGTCGGACGCGGCGTTTCGACGTTTCTCCGGCTTCGACGGGGGCGCTTACCGCGGTCGCGCTTACGCGATCGAACCGGACGCGTCGGCGGCGAGTTACTTCTTCGCGCTCCCGGCGATCTTGGGGGGCGAAATCACGATTCGCGGCCTTTCGCGGCGCTCGCTCCAAGGGGACGTCGGCTTCGTCGACTGTTTGGCGCAAATGGGGTGCGATGTTCGTTGGGACGACGACGCGATTACCGTCGCCCGTAAAACGCTCGCCGACGGAACCTTAGCGCCGCTGACCGGGATCGACGTCGATATGAACGAGATCAGCGACGTCGCGCAAACCCTTTCGGTCGTCGCGCTTTTCGCCGATTCGCCGACGCGGATTCGCAACGTCGCGCACATGCGGCGCAAGGAGACCGACCGGGTTTCGGCGGTCGCGACGGAGTTGCGCAAGTTCGGCGTCCGCGTCGACGAGTTCGAAGACGGCCTTCAAATTTGGGCCGGACCGGAAGTCAAGCTAAACGGCGCGAGTATCGCGACTTACGACGACCACCGTATGGCGATGAGCTTCGCGCTCGCGGGCCTTCGCATTCGGGGCGTCGAAATCGAAGACCCGGGCTGCGTCGCGAAAACTTACCCGAACTTCTTCGCCGACTTGGAAAAAGCGACGCGTCCCGTCGCCGAGTAATTCGCCGTCTTGGGCGTTTCGACCGTCTCGGCGTTCGGCGCTTTCCGGCCTTTCGACCGTCTCGACGTTCCGCCGTTTCGACCGTCTCGGCGTTCGGCGGTTCCCGGCGTTTCGACGCTTTCGCCCCTTCGACCGTCTCGGCGTTCGACCGTCTCGACGTTTCGACGGTTCGCGGCGCTTCGACCGTCTCGACGTTTCAACGCTTTCGGCCCTTCGACCGTCTCGGTGTTTCGACGCTTTCGGCGCTTCGACCGTCTCGACGTTCCGCCGGTTCACGGCGTTTTGACGCTTTCGCCCCTTCGACCGTCTCGACGTCCCGGCGGTTCGCGGCGTTTCGACCGTCTCGGCGCTTTCCGGCCCTTCGACCGTTTCGGGCGACCGGCGGTTTCGCTTCCAGCACCGAGAAGCTGGCGCAGTATTCCACTCCGGGCGCGGAGAAGATTGCCAGCTATGCCAGCGCGGGTACTGTCGGCGACGGTCTGGATATGGCGGCTAAGGTGAACGCGAAGGTTGACTTCATTGAGGATTGGGATACCTGTGGTTCCTTCACTCTGGCTTTCACCGGCTATGACACGGGCAGCATGCATGATCTGGTTCTGCTGAACTCCGTGGGCGAGCGCTTCATCAGCGAGGCGAATATTCAGCCGACGATCTACACTGCGATGCGTCACGAGATTGCCAAGGGCTACGAGAATGCCTTCTGGTTCCTGATTGATGACAACATCGACAGCAATACCCAGTGGCTGATGGACAATGCTGGCGCAGTAAAGGCTGCCGACGTTACGGAGCTTGCTGCGATCACCGGTATTCCGGTTGAGACTCTGCAGGCGACTATCGACGCTTACAACGCTGCTGCGGGCACCGACAACGATGTGCTGGGCAAGGCTGCCGTTTACAACAAGGGCATTCAGGCTCCGTACACTGTCGTGTTTACTCAGCCGATGCGTAC
>JAFYVO010000194.1 GCA_017549085.1 Thermoguttaceae bacterium | reverse complement strand
CCGGCTGACGCACGAGACGCTTGGCGCCGAGATCGTCGCGACGGAGTTGGCCGAGCTGATCGCCGGGATTCGCCGAACGCCGAACGGGCTTTTCGAACCGGGCGAGCGGCTCGAGCCGAGCGACGTCGCGTTCCTGATCGTTCGACCGAAAAACGACGCGGAAGCGGAGCGCAAACCGGTTTGGCTGCGGATGTTGCGTTCGCTCTTCTCCGGCCTTTACACCGTCGACAATATGGACTTCGTCCTGCGCGACGCGAGCGCGTCCGGGTTCGGCGGGCGACCGTTCGACTTGGATCGGCTCTTGCATTACTCCTTCTTCTCGAAGCGCGGCCTGACGATTCATCGCAAGGGCGCGCCGGCGTTGGAACGCTTTTTGGACGCGCGGGCCGATCTTTTCCGCTCCGTTTATTTTCACCGGACGGTGCGGGCGGTCGACGTCGCGTTGGCCGACCTCTTCCGCGAGAGCGCCGACTTGCTCTTCCCGGGGAATCCGCTCGACGCGCTCGACGAATATTTGCGTTTCACCGAGTGGTCGCTGGCGTCGGACGTCGCGTCTTGGGACAAGTCGACGAACCCGCGAAAACGGGAGCTTGCGCCCCGTTGGCGAGAGTTTTTGGAACGGAAAATCGGATGGCGCGTTATCGTTGAAAAAACGATTTCGTTTAGAATTGGCGAACGAGAAGAAGCGTCGATTTTCGCGTCCCCGGCGCTCTTTGAAGCGGCGTTCCGAGCGAAGGCGCCCGCCGCGTTGCGCGATTTGCCGTTGCGTTTCGACGTCGCGAAACATACGCGGCTTCCGGCGGGGTTTGCGTCGCGCAATTTCCTTTACAATCCGGAGAGCGACGCCGTCGTTGGGCTCGACCAAGAGGATTCGTACCGTCAAGCGGAGAAGAGTTTCCGAATTTGCCGAATTTACGGGCGTTCCGACGAAGCGCGGGAGGAAATTCTCGAAACGTTTAAGCGGCTGACCGGCGACGGTTTTGGCGACGATTTGACGAATATGTAACGGCGTTTGAATTTTGGGTTGATTGGCGGTTGTGGCGGCAAAAACGTCGTTTTCAAACGCGGCGGCGCGACGCGAGAGCGGAGCGATCGAGCGGAAAGCGGAAAAGCGCGGCGTTAACGCGGGGCGCGACGTTAAGAACGAAAGGGAGCGCGGCGAGTGAAGGGGTTGCGTTGGGAGGCGGCGTTGGTCGGCTTCGTCGCGTTGGCGGCGACGTTGGCGGCGACGGAGCGGACGCCGTTGACTTGGGACGAAGGGGACGCGTTCGTTCGAGCGGAGCGCGTCGCCGCTTGGGCGCGAGCGGTCGTCGTCGGGCCGCAAAGGTTGAAAGAGGCGTTCGAAGCCGACGAGGTAAATTCGCAAACCGACGCCGATTTTAACGGTTCTAACGGTCAAGCGGCGAGCGATTCTGTCGCGACCGCCCGCGTCGCGTCTTCCGGTTCTAACGGTTCCGACGGTTCCGACGGTTCCGACGGTCAAGCGGCGAGCGATTCTGTCGCGGCCGTCCGCGTCGCGTCTTCCAAGGCGCCGTCAAACTCGACGCGGCTTGCGCTTCTTAACGCCGAGTCGAGGGGGGCGAGCGGAACGGGGGGCGCGGAAACGTCGAGCGAAGCGGGACCGACCGACCGGAAAAAAAGGGAACGGCGGCGTTTCGGCGACGTCGAACGCGCGGCGCTCGATTATTTTGCGCGGTTTGAAGGGCGGCGCGCCCTCTTTTCGGCGAAGGCGGTCGAAGCCGGTTGGCCGCATACGATCTATCGCGAGGGGCATCCGGCCGGTTACTCGATCGCGATCGCGTCGGGGCGGGCGTTTACTTTGCGTTTTTTGCCGTTTTTATCGGAAATAGCGGCGTTTCGATTCGGCCCGATCGCGCTTTTTGCGGCGGCGTTGGCGGCGGTCTTTTACCGCGTCGCGCGAAATTGGGGGCGAAGCGCGGCGGTTTTAGCGATTATAGGGATTATATCGATTCCGCGGGCGTTTGGACACGCGCAACTTGCGGGGGGCGATTCGTTGTTGATTTCGAGTTGGCTCTTGGCTTGGGCGTTTTTCGACGCGGCGCTCGCGTCGAAACGGGGCGCGGTCGCGTTGGGGGCGGCGGTCGGCGTTTCCTTTTGCGCAAAATTTAGCGGTTTTACGATCGTTCTTCCGTTGACGGCGGGGACGTTCGCGGCGTGTTGGGCTCGACGACGCGTTGGACGGCGCGGTCGGGCGAAAATAGGGGAGTTGCGCGACGAGGAGAAAAAGGGGGGAACGAAGGACGGCGGAACGCGTCGCGACGGCGCCTTGGCGACGTTCGGGCGGTTGACGTTGGCGTTCGTCGTCGCGGCGGCGATTTTTTTCGTCGCGAATCCGCCTCTTTGGCCGCGTCCCTTCGACGGCTTCGAAACCTTTGCGTCGCTTAACTTGCGTCGCGACGGGTTCGACATTCCGATTTATTTTCTCGGGAAATTTTACTCGCCGACGCGTCCTTTGCCTTGGTGGAGCGGATTTTTTTGGGTCGCGACGACCGTTCCGACGGCGTTGTTGGCGTTCGCCGCGTTGGGCGCCGTCGCGCCGGCGTTTCGGAAGAATTGGGGGAATGGCGCGGTTGGTAAAAATAGCGAATTGACCGCGAACGGCGAAGCCGCGAAAGCGTCGCGGGGCGAAGACGGGGGCGGCGCGGGCGTCGTCGGTTTGACGGCGTCGCGAGGCGAAGACGGGGGCGGCGCGGGCGTCGTCGGTTTGACGGCGTCGCGAGACGAAGCTGGAGGCGGTATTGTCGTCGCGGGGTTGACGGCGTCGCGTTCGGTCGCGTCGCGCAAGGAAGAGACCGGCGGCGGGGCGCCGTTGGGAAAGGAGGAAGAGACCGTCGTCGGGGCGCCGTTGGGAAAGGAGGAAGGCGCCGTCGGCGGGCGTTCCGGACGGCGTTTGGCGGGACTTGCGTTCGCGTTTGCGGCGACCTTGCCGTTCGTGCGGGTTATTCCGGGGATTCCGACGCACGACGGCGCGCGGCTTTTGATCGCGTCTTTTCCGTTTGTAGCGATT
>JAFYVO010000193.1 GCA_017549085.1 Thermoguttaceae bacterium | reverse complement strand
GGCGTCGGCGCTCGAACGGCTCGGGCGGCGCGACGAAGCGGAAGCGTTGCGGCGCGACGCCCGGCGGCGGTTTGCGCCGGGACGTTAGCGGCGGCGGAAGAAAAGTCGGCGAGAAAACGGCGCGAACGGTTGCAACGCCGCGTCGAATCGGGTAAAATAACGTCGAAAGTAAGAAAACGGCGACGCGAAACGAAGAGAAAGGCGAAAAAGGCGCGACGATGAAGAAAAAGACGAACGGCGAAAACGGTTGGACAAAAAGCAAACGGCGCGCGGCGGTCGTCGCGTTGACGGCGGCCTTGTTCGGCGTTTCGGCGGCGGAGGGCGAGTTGTTCGCGCAAGAAGCGGAAGTCGCGCAAACGGCGCAAGGCGGCGAAGCGGCGGACGGCGCGCAAGCAACGCAAAATGCGCAAGGGAGCGAAACGACGGAAGTCGCGGAAGAAACGCGGGCGGCGGAAGTCGCGGAAGAAGCGCAAGACGCGGAAGAGGGGGAAACGGCGACGGTCGCTCCGGAAACGGAGGCGGCGGTCGACGCGTATTTGGCGGGGAACCCCGATCTCGCTTATCGGCTTTTGAAGGGACTTTACGACGCGAACCCCGATTCCGACCCGCCGGGCGTTATGTTGGCGCTCCTTTATTCGAATAACGAACGTTTTCTTGAAATGCGGCGCGCGTTGGAAAAAACGGCGGAAGATTATCCCGGCGACCCGGAAGCGTTCCTGCAACTGGCCGGGATCGACGTTCGCGAAGGGCGTTATTTGGAAGCGGCGCTCCTTCTCGACCGCGCCGACAAGTTGAACGACGAGTACGCGGCGCGTTTTCCGGAGTCGACGCGAATCGCTTACCTCCGCGAAGAAGCGTTGAACGTTCGCGCGCTCCTCGCCGAGCGTCGCGAGCGATACGACGAAGCCGCCGAGTTGACGCAAAAGGTCGTCGACGCGAACCCGAAAAACGTTCAAGCGCGTTGGAATCTCGGGTATTTGGCGGTCAAACGGAACTTGCTCGACGACGCGGAAAAGGCGTTCGATCAAGCGGCGGAACTCGACGAACGCCTTTGGCCCGGTTGGTTGCAAGTCGCGACGACGCTCGACGCCGAAGACCGGCTCGACGAAGCGTTCGAACGGCTTCAAACGCAAACCGCGTTGATTGAAACGGCGGCGCGACGCGAACGAGCGCAACTCGCGCGGCTTTATCTGCGTTGGAACAAGCTCGACGAAGCGGCGGCGCTTGTCGGCGAACTTGAAGCTGAAGGGAAAAACGATTTCGACGGTTGGGCGTTGCGCGGCTGGGTCGCGCTTTACGCCGGCGGGTACGCGGTCGCCGAAGACGCGTTTCGTCGGGCGACCTTTATCGACGGAACGAGTTTTGAAGCGTCGAACGGTCTCGCGCTCGCGCTTCTCGATCAACGGAATAAGGAAAAATTGGCGCAAGCCCGCGCGATCGCCGCTAAAAATTACCGAGCTTACCCGGATTCGCAAGACGCCGCCGCGACGTACGCTTGGACGCTCTTCTTGTCCGGCGCCGCTCGCGAAGCGGACGCGATTTTCGGCCCGATGCTCGACTCCGGGGAATTTTCGGCGACGGTCGCCTATTATCTCGCCGAGATCGCGAACGTTCGCGAAGATAAGAGTTTGGCGTTGACGTTGCTCGACTTGGCGCTGCGTCAAAAGGGGAACTTCCCGAAACGCGCCGCGGCGATCGAGTTGCGGGGAATTATCGCGCCGGAAAAGTCGCCGGAAAACGCCGAGTCGCCGGACGCGGAAGAGGCGTCGGAAAACGTCGAAACGCCGGACGCGGAAGAGGCGTCGGAAAACGTCGAAACGCCGGACGCGGAAAAGTCGCCGGAAGACGCGGACGCGAACGAGTAAAACGAGACGACCGAGCGACGCGACCGAACGACGAAGCGCGTCGACTCGATTTTTATTGGCTTTAAATAATTTTTGTCGCGACGGCGCGGCGCTTTCCGGTTTTCTCGCGCAAACGTTGGGCGAACGTTTCGAACGTCGCGGCGTTTGAGCAAGAAACGTTGGAAAACGGTCGAACGTCGGCGCGAAGGAGGATTTTCGATGAAACGCGTCGCCGGGCTTTCGCCCCTTTTCGCGGCTTTGGCCGTTTCGTTCTCGACGTTCGCCGCGACCGCCGGTTCCGGTTCGGTCGCCGTCGCCGACTCTCCCGATAAAACCGCCGCCGACGCGTCGACCCGCGTCGTCGATTCGAAAAACGTTCCGCAAACGACGAAAACGTCGGACGGGCGCGAGCTGAAGCTCGTTTGGAACGACGAGTTCGACGGCGAAGGGGCGCCGAACCCGGAAAAATGGGGGTACGAAATCGGTTACATCCGCAACAACGAAGCGCAATATTACACCGACCGCGTCGAAAACGTCTTTCAAAAGGACGGCGCGCTGACGATTCGAACGCTCAAAGAAAAATTTCCGATCGCCGGGAAACCGGGTTCGAAGGGGCGCGAGGAAGCCGAATACACGTCCGGCAGCATTAATACGCTCGGCAAAGCGGGTTGGCTTTACGGTCGCGTCGAGGTGCGGGCGCGCCTCCCGAAAGGGAAGGGAATTTGGCCGGCGATCTGGATGATGGGGACGAACATTCGCGAGATCGGTTGGCCCCGTTGCGGCGAAATCGACATTATGGAGTACGTCGGCAAGGAGCCGGGGCGCGTTTACGGGACGATTCATATGCGTCGTCGCGGCGCCGAGCCTTGGAAGAACGTCAGCAAGGGGAACAACGTCGAGCCGGGGAATCCGGAAGGCCGCTTCTGCGTTTACGCGCTCGAATGGACGGAAGACAAGATGACGATTTTGGTCGACGAAACGGTCGTTCTTGAATTTTTGCGCTCCGAAGAGGAAGCGAAAACGGACGTTTGGCCGTTCGACAAGCCGCATTATCTCCTTCTCAACACCGCGATCGGCGGCGCTTGGGGGGGCGAGATCGCGGACGAAACTTGCCCGACCGACTACTTGATCGATTATGTTCGCGTTTATCAATGAACGACGCGGAAAAGGGAAAGCGGCGCCGCTTTTCTAAATAGACGTTAAAAAACGCGCTTCTCGGTTGCGGGAAGCGCGTTTTTTTGTCGGCCGCGCGTTAAAATAGGAAAAGCGGCGAGGCTTTGCGGCGGCTTTTAGCGGTTCAAAGGCCGGCGTCGCGCCGCTTTTCGCGAACGATTCGCTCCATTTCGGCGACGACTTCGTCGATCGTTTTGCCGTCGCTTTCGATCAAAACGGCGTCTTCCGGACGTTTGAGCGGGCCGATTTCGCGTTCCGAGTCTTGCCGGTCGCGCTCGACGATTTGGCGAAGGAGTTCGTCGAAGTCGACCGTTTCGCCGCGTTGTCGGTGTTCGCCGAACCGCCGCCGCGCCCGTTCTTCCGGGGAGGCGGTCAAGTAAAATTTGCAAAGCGCGTCCGGAAAAACGACCGTTCCTTGGTCGCGCCCTTCCGTCGCGATCGGGCGCGAGAGGCCGATTTCCCGCTGCTTCTCGACCAAAATCGCCCGCACCGACGGCGCGCCCGCCGGGTATTTGACCGACTGCGCGACTTCCGGCGTCCGCACCGCGTCCGAAACGTCTTCGTCGTCGAGGAAGACGCGCCCGTCGCGGGAGTCCAACCGGCGTTCGCGAGCGATTTGGGTTAGCGCGTCGACGTCGTTTAAGTCGACGTTTTCCCGCAGAGCGTAAAGCGCGATCGCTCGATACATCGCGCCGGTGTTGAGATATTCGACGCCCAAGCGTTCGGCGAGCCGCCGCGTCGCGACGCTTTTCCCCGCTCCGGCCGGCCCGTCGACCGTTACGACGTCGATTTTAGACGTTGAACGTTCCATATTTGCCTTTTTTGTCGTTAAAAATGATTGACGTTCTGAAAAAAAAGAGCGGAAATCGACGGAAGGGGCGCCGCTCGACGGATTAGATTCAACGCGACGCGGAAAAACGCCCGACGTTTGCGGTCGGGTTCGCCGCGTCGAAAGGAACTCGATCCGAACTCGATCCGCGCCGCTCGAAAATTCTTTGCGTCGATTCGTTTATTTTACTTAAATCCGGATTTTGCGCTAGGGCGCGGCGCAATTTTTGGACGAGTCGGAAGGGGAATTTTTTCCGACGGCGATAAAATTGCGTTTTTTTAAAAAAACGCCGAAACGCCGAGGTCTGAAAAAAACGTTTTTAACGAAAAAAACTTTTAGGCAAACTCGCTAAGCGAAATTTGAGGCGGGTTTTTCTTTTTGCTTCGTTGCGTAAATGAAAAAAGGTTTTAGAATAACGATAAGTTGGCTAAAATGCGCAAAATAAACGGAACGTCGAATTGTTTAACGACGGAAACGATAAACAAGGAACGAAAAGCGACGTTTCGGATATAACGATTGTCGCGAATAAAGACGTTAAAGCGGCGCGCGATTTTCAAGTCTTGGCGACGTTTAGGTTAAAGTCGTCGAGCGGAAGCGCGGAAGCGCCGATATTAGGGGAAAGAAAAGGGGTTTCCCGCGACATATTGCCTTGACAATATTGGGATTTGTCGGTTTTGTCGATTTTAGAGCGTCTTGCGCGCCAACGCCTTTTTGCATAATAAACGACGGGAGCTTTTTTCTCCCGCTTTTTCGTTTCGCCGCGTTCGTTCCGCCAAACGAACGCTCGTCGCGACGGCGACGAAAGTAAACGACGCGGCGCCCGACGAACAGGAGTAATTTTTATATGAAACGCGGTTTTGACGACTTCGATAAAGAAGGTTTGGACCCGTCTTTCATTGACTCGGAAGCCTTTTCCAGCGACGCGTTGTTTTTGGACGACTTTTCTTACGCGGACGAACGCGGCGCTTCGGCGGACGAACTTTTTGACGATCGCGACGATTTTGACGCCGATTACGACGTTTTTGAAACGGAAAACGTCGACGAAACCGACGCGGCGTCGATCGCCGACGCGTTCGACGACCCGATTCGCATTTACTTGGTGCAAATGGGCGATATCCCGATGCTGACCCGCGACGAAGAACGTCGCGCCGCTCGCGAAATTGAAACGACGCGCCGAGCGTTCCGACGCGCCGTCTTGAAGATGGACTGGGTCGTTCGCGACGCCGTCGAATTGCTAACGAAAATTCAACGCGGACGCGCTCGCCTCGACCGCACGATCGACGTTTCGGTCGCCGATTTGAGCGCGAAAAAGCGTTTTCACGCGCTCCTCGTCCCGGCGCTCGCGACCCTGCGCGGTATTTTGGCGAAAAATCGCGAAGATTTCTTGGCGCTTCAATCGGGAACGGCGACGCCGAAAGAGCGCGGCGAACGTCGGCGAGCGTTGGCGGCGCGTCGTCGGCGAGCGTTCCGACTTTTGAACGAACTCGATCTTAGAACGCAGTCGTTCGCGCCGTTTCTCGATAAGTTGACGCGACGCAACGAGAAAATTCGCGAGCGTTACGAACGGGCGAAAGAGTTGCGCGAGCGTTTGGCGCAACTCGACGGCGCGGCCTCTTGGGGAAAATCGGAGGAAGATGCGAGCGCCGCCGACGAACCGTTCGAAGTTTCGTTTTCGAAAGACGCCGTTTCCTATTCGGAACCGCGCGGAGCCGACGTCGCGACTCCCGCTTGGCGCGGCGCGACCGGGGGAACGCGTCGTTTCGCTTTCGAAGTCGGCGCGGAATACGAAGAATTGCGTTCCGAATATCGCCGTTGCGTTCGTTTCTTGCGGAATCAACGCCTCGCCGCGAACGAAACGTTGGCGGCGCTCGACCGCAAGTTGGCGTTCGTCGCGCAAAAACGGCGCGATTTTGAAACGGCGAAACGAACGTTTTCGGCGGGAAACTTGCGCCTTGTCGTCAGCATCGCGAAGCGGTACCGCAACCGCGGGCTGAGCTTCCTCGACTTGATTCAAGAGGGAAACACCGGCCTGATGCGCGCCGTCGACAAGTTCGAACACAAGCGCGGCTTTAAATTCTCGACGTACGCGACCTGGTGGATTCGCCAAGCGATTTCGAAAGCGATCGCCGAGCAGTGCCGCGCGATTCGGATTCCGAACCATTTGCTCGAAACGTTGAAGGCGGTGCGCAAAGCGTCGCGCGAACTGACCCGACGCACCCGCGTCGCGCCGACGCCGCAAGAGATCGCGAAACTGTCCGGGTTGTCGCCGTCCGAAATTCGCGCGGCGATCCAAATTTCCCGTCCGCCGCTGTCGCTCGACCGTCCGGTCGAAGGGAGCGACGAGAGCTTTTTCGGCGATTTCCTCGAAGATCCGCGCAGAAACGATCCGCTTGTCGAGATGAACCGCGCGGCGCTCCGCGAACGCCTCGACGAAGCGTTGTCGGCGCTTTCGTTCCGCGAACGCGAAATCATTCGGCTCCGTTTTGGGCTTGCCGACGGATACGCGTACACGTTGGAGGAGGTCGGGCGTATTTTCTCCGTTACTCGCGAGCGCGTTCGCCAGATCGAAGCGAAAGCGGTGCGGAAGTTGCAGCATCCGGCGCGTTCGAAACCGTTGAGCGGCTTTTTGGAAGGCGCGTTTGGCGATTCCTTGGCCCGCGGCGGGCGAAACGGCGAAACCGCGTCGCGGCGACGTTTGGACGCGGGACGAGCCGCGCTTGCGCAAAACTTTGGCGCGGTCGACGGGGGGGACGCGAAAAACGATTGGGAGGAAATCGAGGAAACGACGCGAGTCGCGCGAACGGCCAATTTTGCGCAAACGGCGCAGATGGGCGAAAAGAAAACGTTGGCGTCGGCTTTGTCGCCGGCTCCTTTTGTTCCCGCGGTCGATTTCGGCGCTTCGACGGCGGCGGCTCCGATGTTGGCGCCGAACCGTTGACGGAGCGGTTGGCGAACGGTTTTTCGGCCTTTTTGCGAGAACCGCGCTAAAATCGCCTTGAAACGAGCGCGCGTTTCGACTAAAATAGACGCGGGCGTTCCGGAAACGAGCGTTTTTTCTCGCTCGAACGTTGGTCGCGCCGACGCGGCGAACGACGGCGAACGGAGAACGAAAAAAGTCGAAAGGACGGAGGCGAACGATGAGCGCGCGCCGAAGAAGGCCGAAACTGAAAAAAGTCGAATTGCAAATGACGTCGATGATCGACGTTGTTTTCTTGTTGTTGGCGTTTTTTGTCGTTACTTACAAAACGCCGGAAATCGAGGGGGATTTCGCGATTCGGATGCCGGTCGAGGCGCAGTCGAACCAAGCGCCGACGCTCGACGAACTAACGCCGGTCGTCGTTCGCTTGACGGCCGATTCCCGCGGCGAACTCTCCGGAATCCGTTTCGGCGACGCGCCGCTCGGCGATATGGCCGCGTTGCGTTCCGCCGTTTATCGATATATTAATCAAAACGACGTCGCGTTTCAGGCCGCGTATTCGGGCGCCGGAACGCCGGAGTTTCGCGACGATTTGGAGGTCGAACTCGATTGCGACCCCGGGTTGCGTTACCGTTACGCCGTTCAAGCGATCACCGCCGTCGCGGGGTACTTGAATTCCGACGGACAAATTGTTAAAATGGTCGACAAAGTGAAATTCGCGCCGCCGAAAGAATAACGGTCGACTTGGGCGCCGCCGTTGAAACGTTGGTTGGAGCGACTTTGTCGGTCGGCGCGCCGAATTCTCAACTTTTCTTTATCGTCTTGGGCTTTTCCGGTTTTTCGTTCGCTCGTTTGAGCGCGAAATATAACATTCTTGCCGCGCGAAAGCGAACGTCGCGTCGAGCGCGCCGTCGTCAACGGGAGGAACAGTGGGTCGTCAAGAGCGTTTCGGGCCGTTTATTTTAGAGCGTTTGTTAGGACGCGGCGGAATGGGCGCCGTCTATCGCGCGAAACACGAGGAGACCGGGCAGACCGTCGCCGTTAAAACGTTGTTGACGCCGCTCGACTCGGAGCGCGAACGCTTCGAGGCGGAAATCTCGACGTTAAAACTGCTGCGACACGAGAACATCGTTAAACTTTACGGCTTCGGGCAGGAGGACGGCGTTCTTTATTACGCGATGGAGTACGTCGACGCGCCGAGCTTGGCGACGCTTTTGAAGCGCGGGCGACGTTTCACTTGGGAGGAGGCCGTTTATATCGGCGTTTCGGTTTGCCGCGCTCTGAAACACGCGCACGATCGCGGCGTCGTTCACCGAGACGTGAAGCCGGCGAATATTCTTTTGCTCGACGACGGCGTCGTGAAGATTACCGATTTCGGGATCGCGCAATATTTCGGTAGTTCGCGCTTGACCGGAGCGAATCAAGTCGTCGGAACGATCGAGTACATGGCGCCGGAGCAGGCGAAAGCGGGACCGTTGACGCCGCGCGCCGATCTTTATTCGCTTGGGGCGTCGCTTTACGCGCTCTTGACGGGCGAACCGCCGTATCGCGC
>JAFYVO010000192.1 GCA_017549085.1 Thermoguttaceae bacterium | reverse complement strand
GTAAGAAAAAAGACGAATACCAAGACGTTCGCGTCCTTGCGTACCCGGCGCCGAAAGATTACTCCGCGACGCTCGTTAGCAAGCCGGAAAAGGGCTTCTTCGAACTGCAAGCGAACAAGCCGACGACGATCGAAATTAAGTCGGAACAACCTTTTACGGCGCGCGCCGTTCAACTCGACTTCAAAGCGAGCCCGATCGCCGGGAAGGCCGAACTGTTCGCGAAAATTGACGGCGAATCGAAGAAGGTTTGCGAGTTCAACATCAGCCGCTACAACCCGGAAATCAACGTCGGATTCATCCCTTACGCGCCGGTCGTCGCCGCTTTTGAAGCGACGCAAGCGACCGAATTTCAACTGGTTGTAACGAGCGATCGCAACGGCGCCGGAATCGCGTCGGTCGAGTTGAGCGCCGCGCCGAAAGTCGCCGCCGTTTACGACAAGACGCTCGCCAAGATGCATGAGACGCCGCAACCGATGTGGACGGAGTACCAATGGGCGCCGTCGCCGGAAATCGACGACGCGTCGCTCGCCGTCGATCCGACGAAAGTCGTCGACTTGACCGACAAGTTAAGCGCCGACGGCGTATTGACTTGGGACGTTCCGGAAGGCGAATGGATCGTCGAACGCTACGGAATGACGCCGACCGGAACGACGAACGCGCCGGCCGTCCCGGAAGCGACCGGGTACGAAGTCGATAAGATGAGCAAAGAGCGCGTCTTAGAACACTTCGACGCTTATATGAGCAAGCTGATCGACACGCTCGGCCCGGAGGACGGCAAGTCGTTCTCGACCGTCGTTCTCGACAGCTACGAAGTCGGCGGGCAAAACTTTACCGACGATTTCGCCGCGAAGTTTGAGAAGTCGTTTGGTTACGACCCGACGCCGTTCTTACCCGTTTATTTTGGGACGGTTGTGAAGGATCAGGAAACGTCCGACCGCTTCCTTTGGGACGTGCGACGTTTCATCGCGGACGAGGTTGCCTACTCTTACGTCGGCGGGTTGCGCGACGCGAGTATGTCGAAGGGGAAAAAGACTTGGCTCGAATGTTACGGGCACTGGGGCTTCCCCGGCGAATTCCTGCAATACGGCGGCCAATCGAACGAAATCGCCGGCGAATATTGGAGCGAAGGGACGCTCGGCGACGTTGAAAACCGTCTCGCCTCGTCGTGCGGGCACATTTACGGCAAAACGAAGATTTGGGCCGAGTCTAACACGTGCGCCGGCAATCCTTTCGGTCGCAGTCCGGTCGATATGAAGAAGCGCACGGACCTCTTCTTCTCGCAGGGGATCAACAACACGTTGTTACACCTTTACGTTATGCAGCCGGACGAACGCGTTCCGGGCTTTAACGCTTGGTTTGGCAACGAGTTCAATCGCCACAACACTTGGTTCAAACACCTCGACCTTTACGTCGATTACCTGAAACGTTGCAACTTTATGCTGCAACAGGGGTTGAACGTCGCGGACGTCGCTTACTTCATCGGCGAAGACGCGCCGAAAATGATGGGCGCGGTCGACCCGGCGCTCCCGGCGGGCCGTCAGTTTGACTTCATCAACGCCGAAGTGTTGCGCGAAACGACCAGCGTCAACGAAAACGGCGAGTTAACCCTGCCGCACGGAACGACTTACAAAGTTCTCGTGTTGCCGAAACTCGAAACGATGCGACCGGAGTTGCTGGCGAAGATCAAGCAACTCGTCGCGGACGGCGCTTACGTTCTCGGCCCGAAACCGTTGCGTTCGCCGAGTTTGCAAAATCAACCGCAAGCCGACGCCGACGTGAAGAAAACGGCGGACGAACTTTGGGGCGACGTCGACGGCAAGTCCGTGAAATCGCGTAAGTTCGGCAAAGGGACGATCGCTTGGGGGCTGACGCTCGAAGAAGTCTTCGCCGAACTCAAATGCGCGCCGGACTGCGAAATTCCCGTCGGGACGCCGCTTGTTTACAACCGTCGCACTGCGGTCGACGGCGATATCTATTTCCTTGCGAATCAATCGGATAAGGAATTGAAAAACGTCGAGATCGCCTTCCGCGTCGACGGAAAAACGCCCGAACTTTGGCTCCCGGCGACGGGCGAAACGATTGCCGTCGACGCTTGGCGCGCCGAAAACGGTCGAACGACCGCGACGTTGAACTTCGCGGCGCAAGAAAGCGTCTTTGTCGTCTTTAGAGCGAATAAGACGCAAGGCAGTGAAAACAAAGCGGTTAAGCCGAAGACGATCGCGACGCTTAACGGCCCGTGGACGGTCGCTTTTGATTCCGGCGAAATCGCGCGCGGCCCGAAAGAGCCGGTCGTTTTCGACAAACTGATCGATTGGTCGCAATCGGACGACGCGGCGATCAATCATTACACCGGAACCGCCGTTTATAAAACGACTTGCGAATTGCCCAAGGTCGCGGAAGGCGAACGCGTCTATTTATCGCTCGGCGCCGTTTCGGAAATGGCGAAGGTTAAGATCAACGGCGAATACGTCGGCGGCGTTTGGACGGCTCCGTATCGCCTTGACATTACGAAGTTTGCGCGCGAAGGCAAGAACGACGTCGAAATCGAGGTCGTCAACTGCTGGGTCAACCGCCTGATCGGCGACGCGGGCTTGCCGGAAGCGGAACGCAAAACTTGGTGTCCGGTCAATAGTTACAACGCGAAATCGCCGCTGAAACGCTCCGGTTTGCTCGGGCCGGTAACGATTTCGAAATCGGCGCGTTGACGTATGACGCGGCGTCAATCGTGCGTCGCGACGGCGGTCAAAAACGACTAGACGTCGCGACGTAAGTTTAAAAGAATTCCAACGCGTCGAGTTGTCGCAACGAGGAAACGGCGCGTTGGTTTAACGCTTGAATAATAAAGGGATTGCGATGAAGAAAACGCTTTGGAGCGCCGCGTTTTTGACGGCGCTTGTCGGCGCGACGTTCTTTTCGTCGACGAGTCGCGCGGCCGAGGTTTCGCCGCTCGTTCCAACGAATTTGCGTTGCGAATATTTGACGAATCCGACAGGTCTCGACGCTGAAAAACCGCGTTTCGGTTGGATTCTTGAAACGAAGGACGCCGACCTAATCGGCCTTGCGCAAACGGCTTACCGCCTGCGAGTCGACGCGACGGAAGCGGACGCGAAGGCCGGCGTCGGGAAGGTTTGGGACAGCGGCTGGGTCGAGTCCGACCGTTCGACGCCGATCGACTTTGGCGGCGCCGCGTTGAAATCCGATTCGACGTACTATTGGACGGTGCAAGTCAAGGATCAAGACGGGGTTGCGTCGACGCCGTCGGAGGTCGCGACCTGGACGACCGGGCTTCTCGACGCGTCCGAGTGGTCGGCGAAGTGGATCGGCGCGGGCGAAATTCCGGCCGATAAAAAGGGCGTTCTCGAAACGACGACGCTCGACCCGAAAACCGGAACGCGCAACGACCCTTGGCTGCGCAAAACGTTCGAACTCAAAGCGGTTCCGGAACGCGCGATATTGTTCG
>JAFYVO010000191.1 GCA_017549085.1 Thermoguttaceae bacterium | reverse complement strand
TTCAAACAGCCGCTTGTCGTCGATTCGAACGGCGTTCTCGTCGTCGGCGCCGCGCGACTGAAAGCGGCGAAACGGCTCGGGCTCGCGACCGTTCCTTGCGTTCGAGCCGACGATCTTTCGCCGGACGAAGTCAAGGCGTATCGGATTTTGGACAATAAGCTCGCGGAAAAGTCGACTTGGGACTTCGCCGCGCTCGAAATCGAGTTGGGCGAGCTGAATTTCGACTTTCAACCGTTCGAAGTCGAGTTTTTCGCGCCGCCCGACCTCGACGAATTCTTCGACGCGACCGCTTCCGGAACGAAAAGCGCGTTAAAGTCGAGCGAAACGACTCGCGAAGAAGAAAAAAGCGCGTCGGACGTCGGCGGCGCGTCGTCGAACGGCGTTCGCGTCGCAATCGAAGAGGAAAAGAGCGCGAACGGCGTCGAACGCGACGAAAACGACGACGGAACGCGATTTTTCTCCGTTCTCGTCGAGTTCGAGACGGAAGCGGAGCGCGACGCGTTTCTCGACCGGCTTCGCGACGAGGGAATCGTCGCGCGAGCGTTCGGGGATTGAATCGCCCAAAGTTGGAAAGGAGAAAACGCCAATGAAAACGGAAACGCTTGTCGTCGCCTGCAATCTTATCGAAGGCTTTCACCGCTGGCCGAACGCGTCGCCGCGTAGGCGCTTCTTGGCGGCCTTGCATCGACACGTCTTTCGGATTGAAACGTCGTTCGCCGTCGCGGACGACGACCGGGAAATCGAAATTTTCGACGCGCAAGATCGGGTCGAAGAGTTTTTGACGCGAAAGTTCGGGCGGCCTTGTCGGTTCGGCGACCTCTCGTGCGAAGCGATCGCGCGAACGATTTTGGAGGAGACGGGCGCGGTTCGCGTCGAAGTCCGCGAAGACGGGTTCGGCGGCGCCGTCGTTTCGCGTCGGAGCGAAGACGGGGGCGGGGAATGCTGAAAGTTCATTTCGCGGGCGCGGAGCAATTTACATACGCGCAAATTTATCGCGAGGCGGGCGTTCGGTACGCGCTTTTCACCGTCTTCAATTTCATTTGCGCCGACTTCGGAATCAAAGGAACGCCGCAACAGCCGCGCGTCGACCATATCTTTCCGCCGGCGTTCGTCGAAAGTCGCTTCCGGCATTCGATAATGGACTCCGGACTGTTTACGTTAATGTTCGGCGCGCACGCCGGGAAGCGCGACCGACGCTTTATCGGCGCTTGGTTCGAGCGACTCGTCGATTTCGTTCGAACGAACCGGCTTAAAAGTTCGATCGTCGAAGTCGATTGTCAAAAGGTGTTGGGGACGGCGGAGGCTTGGCGGTTGCGCGAACGGTTGCGGGACGCGCTTCCGAACAACCGAACGATCAACGTCTTTCACGTCGAGGACGGACGCAAAGGGCTCGACCGACTGATCGAGTTTTCGGAGTATCTCGCGATCAGCGTTCCGGAGTTGCGAATTTGCCGTCCGAAAACGTTCGCGCAAGACGTCGAGCGGCTCGCGCGGTACGTCAAGACGCGCAAACCGGAAATCGACCTTCACTTGCTGGGTTGCACGCAAAAGAACATTTTGCGGAGTTGTCGCGACCTCGCGACGTCGGCCGACTCGACTTCGCATCAGTCGGCGACGCGATACGGTCAATGTTTGGGGCGGCGGACGAACTCGCTCAAACCGAGCGAGCGGGCGCGGTTGGTTCGCGAAAGCCGACCGTTTCTCGAACGACTGGAACGGGAGTTTCGCCGTCCCGTTTCGCCGAATTTTAAGCGTTGGGTCGTCGAAGCGTTGCTTGCGACCCGACTTCACAAACGTTTATACGAAAGTTTAGCGGGGAATCAAGAGTAATGAGTTATCGAGTAAAGAGGGCGTTTTCGTTCGCGGCGGCGCATTATTTGCGGCTCGACTATTCGAGTCCGTGCGCGCGGCTTCACGGGCACAACTGGAACGTCGTCGTTTCGATCGAGGCGCCGCGACTCGACGCAAACGGAATGGTTTGCGACTTTTCGCGGATTAAACAAACGGTCGTCGAGCGGTTCGATCATCGGTCGTTAAACGACGACGTCGAAGCGTTGGCGGCGACGAATCCGACCGCCGAGAATATCGCGAAAGCGATCGCCGACTTGCTCGACGCGGAATTGCGTTCCGCCGGAAACGGCGCGTTCGTTCGCCGCGTCGACGTCGAGGAGTCGCCGGGCTCGGTCGCGTCGTTCGTTCGAGACGACGAGACGGAAAAGGAGGCGGCCCGATGAGCGTTGTTTGGAGTCTTGCCGAATTGGAACAAGGGCCGACGTTGCGCGTCGCCGAAATTTTTCATTCGATTCAAGGCGAAGGCGCGGCGACCGGTCGAGCGGCGACGTTCGTTCGCTTGGCCGGTTGCAACCGCGCTTGCGAGTTTTGCGACACGGACTTTTCGACGTTCGCGGAACTGACGGTCGAAGAAATCGCGCGAATCGTTCGAGACCTCAACCCGCGAATTGGTTCGCGCCGCGCGATCGTCGTCTTCACCGGCGGCGAGCCGACGCTTCAACTGACGCGAGAGCGGTTGGCCGCGTTGCGAGCGGAGTTGGACGCCGCCGCGTTTCATCTCGAAACGAACGGCTCGACGCTCGACCGTTGGGGCGGCGCCGGTTGGTTCGAGCGGTTGACCGTTTCGCCGAAAACGTTGGAGGACTTCGCGACGACGTTGCGTTTTTGGGAGCGGGCGCCGAACACGCTCCCCGTCGACCTGAAAATCGTTTACGACGGGCAAAACCTCGCGCCGTTCGACGCGGCGCCGCGCTCGATCGGGCGTTACCTGCAACCGAAAGCGGTCGCGAACGACCCGGAGGCGACCGCGCGAAATATCGAAAAAACCATCCGTTACGTTAAGGAGAATCCGCAATGGACGCTGTCGCTTCAACTGCACAAAACGCTGGGCTTGCGTTGACTTGGCCCGAATTTCGCCTTCGCTGTCTCGACTTGGCGCGGAAAATCGATTTTTCGCCCTTCGATTCGATTTTCGCCGTACCGACGAGCGGCGTTTGCGTCGGCGTCGAACTGTCGTCTTTTTCCGGTTTGCCGCTCGTTTGGGAGCCGACCGAAAAAACGCTCGTCGTCGACGACGTTTGCGACTCGGGCCGAACGTTCGAACGTTGGCCGAACGCGCCCGTTCGCGCGGCGCTTTTCGACAAAGGGCGGGCGCCGCGTTCGGTCGCGCCAAATTACGTCGGCGAAACGGTTTCCGGCTGGGTCGCGTTCCCTTGGGAGACGACGAAAAAGATCGAGTCGACCGTCGTTCGGCAACTTGAGTTTCTCGGCGAAAACCCGAACCGCGAAGGCTTGCGCGAGACGCCGGAGCGCGTTCGCAAAAGTTAGGCGACGCTGTACGGCGGATACGGCGAGAATCCGAAAGAGATTTTGAACAAACGTTTTAGCGTCGACCGGCCCGACGCGGAAACGGCGCCGATCGTCTTGAAGGACGTCGAATTTTACTCGACCTGCGAGCATCATATGCTGCCGTTTTTCGGCGAAATTTCGGTCGGCTATTTGCCCGGTTCGCGCGTCGTCGGCGTTTCGAAGTTGGCGCGGCTCGTCGACTGTTTCGCTCGACGCTTGCAGATTCAGGAGCGGCTCGTCGAGGAAATCGCGTCGGCGATTCAAGAGGAGTTGGCGCCGCGCGGCGTTTACGTTCGGGCCGAAGCGCAGCATTTTTGTATGGTCGCGCGAGGCGTTCAAAAGCGGCGCGGCAAGATGGTAACCGTCGCGACGCGGGGCGATGCGGAAGCGATACGACGCGTTGTCGAAGCCGGTTGAGTCGCAAAAAACAAACGACGACAAGACGTCGAATCAAGGCGAAAGCGCAAGACGCGCGGGGCGAAAACTCCGCGCGTCTTTTTTGTCGGGGCGTCGTTCTAACCGTTGTTGAGCGAAAATGTTAGCGACCAACGGAAGCGTCGAAACCGAGTTCGCGCTATCCCGGAGCGCCCGGCGGCGCCGCGGGCCCGGAGCCGCGCGGGCGCGGACGTTAAAAACGGTCGAAACGCGGCGCTTTTTCTTGAAAAAACGCGGTTTTTTCGCAAAATTCACGTCTAAATTTCGTTTTTGCGAATATTAAATTTAATGTTTTCTCTTGGGTTGAGAAGGAGCGCGAACGGGGCGAAAGAAGCGGTTCAAACAAGCGTTTGAATCGCGCCGACGACGAACGCTAACGCGACGAAAACCAAGCGGTTAGAAACGTCGAGCCGACGAGCGCGGACGGGGCGAAAACGGCGATGAAAAACGAACGAACGGAAGCGAGCGAACGCGAAAAAGGAAGCGGTGCGGCGAACAAACCGAACGCGAGCGCGGCGTCAACGAAGAAAACGCCGAAAAAGCGACGCGCCGGAACGGACGAAGGGAACGCCGCCGAACGCGTCGAGCGAAAACGTCGTCGGAAAAAAGCGTTGTTGTTGGAGGAGTTGCGCAACTCGCTCGGGCTCGTTTCGAGCGCTTGCGACAAGGTCGGCGTCGGGCGAACGACCTTTTACGAGTGGTTGAAAAACGATCCGGAGTTCGCGCGGCAGGTCGACGAGATCGAGGAACGCGCGCTCGATTTTGTCGAAAGCAAGATGTTCCAAGCGATTCAAAACGGGGACGTTCGGTTGATTCAATTTTATTTGTCGACAAAAGGTCGCAAACGCGGATACGCGCCGAAAACCGACGTCGAAACGGGCCCGGTCGTCTTGCGGATTTCGCAGGAAGAGGCGGATTTTTGAGCGGCGACGCGGCGTCGAGGAGGAGTTTAAACGATGAGCGACGAACGCAAAACGTCGGCGGCGACGGCGTATCGTCCGACGGCGGCGCAACTTGCGCTTCGGCGGTTGATTCGCGACAAAACGCGGATTCTCGCTTACGGCGGTTCGCGTTCGGGGAAGACGTTCGAATTTTGTCGGGCCCTTGCGACGCTCGCGCTTCGATACGGCGGGCGCTACGCCGTGTTTCGTCGTTATTTCAACGCCGCCAAGAACGCCGTCTT
>JAFYVO010000190.1 GCA_017549085.1 Thermoguttaceae bacterium | reverse complement strand
TTGCAACGAGCAAACGCTAAACCGTTTTCTGCCGTTGGTTATCGCGCAAAAAGCGCTCCTCGATTCCGGCGTCGACTTGGCGTCGCTTAAAGAGAAGCGGGCGAACTTGAACGCTCAGGAACTCGGCGACGCCAAAGAACGCGCCGCGCAGTGGAGCCGCAACGCTTCGCACGAAGCGGTTTACGACGTCGACGAAGCGCGAAAACTCGCGCAAATCGGCGTCGACAAGCTCGTCGCGGCGCAATGCGGCGACGGCGGTTGGGGCTGGTTCTCCGGCGTCGGCGAACATTCGACGGCGGAAATGACCGCGCTCGTCGTTCGCGGGCTCGTTTTGGCGCGCGCCAACGACCAATTGGTTCCGGAACACGCGCTCCAAAACGGGATCGCTTGGCTCCAAAACTACCAACGAGAAGAAGCGCTTAAAATCTTGCGCGGCAAGGTTTGGGATGATGAACGAAAAGCGCGCCCCGACGCTTGGCGCTTGTACAAAGACGGCGCCGACGAAGCGGACGCTTATGTTTATTACGCGCTGTCCGAAGCGGGAATCCGTCCGGTTCCGTTCGCGGAAACGTTTGTCAATACGACAGATACGGAAAACGTCGACATTTCCGCGAATCCCGCCGAACTCTTCGCGACGATGAAAGAGTACCTTTGGGAAGCGCGAACCGAGTTGCAACTCTATCCGCTTTCGATGTTTGCGATCGCGCTCGACGACGAAACGAAAACGGCGACGCAAGGTCAAACGCCGGAACTCGCCGAATCGCGCGCCGTCGCTAAATCCCGCGTCGAAACGATTTTACGTCGACTGTCGCAATACCGCAAGGTCGACGACGAAAATCAAACGGTTTGGCTCGAGCTGAACAACGTTCGCGGTTGGTATTTCTGGCGCTGGCACGGCTCCGAATTTGAGACGCAAGCCTTCTATTTGAAGCTGTTAAGCCGCGTCGACGCCGAAACGCTCCGCAAACTCGGGCTCGCCGACGACGCGCCGCGCCTCGTTAAGTATTTGCTTAACAACCGTAAACACGCGACTTACTGGAATTCGACACGCGACGCCGCCGTTTGCGTCGAAGCGTTCGCCGAGTATTTGCGCCAAACCGGCGAACTCGCAACCGATTCAAAAGTCGAAGTTTACGTCGACGGCAAACTGCGTAAAACGGTCGAATACTCGCCCGAAACGCTCTTCGAAACGGACGGAACGCTCGTCCTCGACGCGGCCGAAATCGCGTCCGGCGACCGCGAAATCGTCTTGCGAACCTCGGGCGCGAACCCGTTGTATTACAACGCTTACCTTGAATTCTTCACACTCGAAGATCCGATCGAAAAAACCGGGCTCGAGGTGAAAGTCGAGCGGCGTTATTACAAACTCGTTCCGAAGAAAGACGCGACGACGCTCGTCGCCGGCGGACGCGGTCAAGCGGTTTCGCAACGCGTCGAACGGTTCGAAAAAATCGCGCTAAAGACCGGCGATTTCGTTACTTCCGGCGATCTTATCGAAGTCGAGTTGACGCTCGAAAGCAAAAACGAATACGAGTCGATTTTGCTTGAAGACCGCAAGGCGGCCGGGTACGAGCCGGTCGAAACGTCGAGCGGTTATAACGGCAACAATCTCGGCGCTTACGTCGAGTATCGAGACGACCGCGTCTGCTTCTTCGCGTCGCGGATTCCGCAAGGGCGGACGACCGTTTCGTATCGGTTGCGCGCCGAGACGCCGGGCCGCTTCTCCGCGCTCCCGACTCGCGTCGAAGCGATGTACGCGCCGGAACTTAAAGGGAATTCCGACGAGTTCAAGGCGAACGTTCTCGATCGTGAAATCGGCGGCGACGCCAAGTAACTGGACACGTTGAGGCGTTAAAAAAGGTCGAGCGTTCATTGCGACGCTCGACCTTTCTTTTTACGCAAACGTTATTTTCACTTCGTTTACGTTACTTCTTTTCTTCGTTTTCTCGCGCGTAATACTCGCCGATCGCCTTCATCGTCGCGGTCGGATAGTCGGTCGCGAAAGAAGCGCACCCGGCGTCGAGAAGCGTCCAATAAGTCGACGCTTTGTCGCCGTTCGTCCAAGAGAGCGTTTCGAAGGTAACGCCGCGTTTGCGACATTCGGTTCCGCAATAACGCAACACGTCGAGCGTCGGCTTGACTTCGCCCTTATCGTCAACAACGACGTGCACTTGCAACGCGTCGAGGTCGGCGAAATTTTGGTCGCGGATTTTGTCGAAGCGATCTTTCAAATCCTCGGCGGTGCCGCTCCACGTCGTCGGCATCCAAAGCATCCCCTTCGAACGCGGCGCGACTTTTTTCCAAGCCTTGATTTCTTCGTAGTTAGAGCTAGCCAAAATGATTTGCGGGTGAACGGCTTCGGTCGCTTTCGCCAAGACCGCGAAGTCGACTTGCTTCACGTCGAAGAAGATCTGGCGGCGCGGGTCCTCTTGCAGCGCGGCGATCATTTCGTCTAAGTCGGCCATTTGCTGACCTTTAAACGCTTCGCCCATATACGCGCCGACGTCGAGTTTGCGGCACTCTTCGTAAGTGAAATCTTTGACGCCGAGCTTCTTCACGTCTTCCGGCGCGTCCGGGATGATGCGCTTGAAGTTGTTGTCGTGAAAGGACATAATAACGCCGTCTTTCGTCATGCGGATATCGGCTTCCGGCACGACGTTGATCGCCCACGCGGCGCGGAAAGTTTCGAGCGTCCCTTCCGGCGCTTCGCCGCCCATCCCGCGGTGCCCTTGGACGAGGATTTCCGCGAACGGCAGATTTTCTCTAACGTTCCAATCGGCGGGAACTTCCGCGTAATATTCGTCGAGCGCTTGGAACGTAACGTCCGGACGGTCGGCGCCGAACCCGGCGGAACCGGCGTCCATCAGCGCCTTGTGAAACGCGACGTCGGTCGCCAAATCGGGGCAAACGCTCGTTCGCCACGCCATCGTTTGGAACTCGATTCCGCGGGCGCGAAGCTCGTCGGCGACTTTGCGTAAACACGCGAGCGTCGGCTGCGGATTACCGTCGGCGTCTTTCGTCACGTGAATCTGCAAACGGTTGATTCCCTTGAAGTTATTAGCGCGCAGTTTTTCGAAACGCGCTTCGACGTCGGCGTCCTTCATTTTGCCGAGCCCCATCCAGAGGGTCGCGTCGGCGTTCGGGCAAACTTCCGCCCAACGCTCAAGGTGCGTTTCGTTACCGGACGTCAACGCAACTTGGAAGCGCACGTCGTAAACGGCCTTCGCAAGTTTTTCAAAATCAACATTTTTCACGTCGATCACGACGCGGCGTCGATTATTTTGTTTCAACGCGTCGACAATTTCCTCGATCGAGATAATTTTTTCGCCTTTGAATTGTTCGCCGCGAAAAGAGCCGATATCGAGCGCGCG
>JAFYVO010000189.1 GCA_017549085.1 Thermoguttaceae bacterium | reverse complement strand
TTTCATTGGGGGGGGAGGAAATCGAATCGCGTCAAGCGATCTTTTTATCGTACACGCGGTACGTTTTGTTGCGGACGGCGCCGCCTTTTTCCAAACTGCCGCGAGAATATTGGTTCGATTCGAGCACCCAAGAGAACTCCGCCTCTTGAACGCCGCACTCGAGCGTTTTCGGCACCAGCGCGTTCAAAAGAACGAGCCCAAGCCCGGTCATTTGATACTCCGGCAAAACGTTCGTGCTGATGATGCGCATCCGTTTGATTTCCGAACGTTTCCGCAACAATTTCCAAAAACCGAAGGGGAAAAGCCGTCCGTTAATCGCTTTAATACGCGGGTTATAGTCCGGCAAGCAGAAGGTGACGCCCGCCGGTTTGCCGTCGATTTCGGCGACCATCGCCAACTCCAGCACCATCAAATACTTCATCGACGCCGCCGTCGCGCGCAACTCGGCGTCCGAAAAGGGGACGAACCCCCAAGTGTTCGAGAGCGAACGGTTGTAAATTTCGAGGAACATACGCACGTCGGCCTCGAAATGTTTTTTATCGAGCGGCCGGAGTTTAACGTCGTACCGTTCTTGAATCATTTCGGCGGTTCGCAGGTAACGCTCGCGCACTTTCGGCAACATGTCGATTTCGCCCCAATACGCGTACATATCTTGCGACTTCGCCAAGCCGACGTTCTCGAAAAGCCGCTCGTAATACGCCGGATTGTACGTCATCATAAAGAACGGCGACGAATCGAAGCCTTCGATGAGCAAGCCGACCGTATGGTTCAGCGACGGGTTCGCGGGCCCGCGCATCGTTTCGCATCCCCGCTCTTTCAGCCAATCGGAGGCGGCGGCAAAGAGCGCGTCGGCGACCGCTTGATCGTCGACCGATTCGTAAAAACCGAAAAAGCCGACTTTATCGCCGTAACGCTCAAGGTGGCCGACGTTCAAAATCGCCGCGATTCGTCCGACGACCTTCCCGTCGCGCTCCGCCAAAAACGTTTGAATCTGATTTTCTTCGTAAAAAGGATCCTTCGCGTACCCGAGGAGTCCTTTTTCGTTAACCAAAAGCGGCGGAATCCAATACGGGTCGTTTTTGTAAATCTCCCAAGGAAACAGCAAAAAACGTTTTTTGTCCCGTCTTGAAGTCGGCGTAATGATTTTGATTTCGCTCGTCATTAGGCGATTCCCATTCGCACTTTTCAAACGCGCCGCATTCTTGGCGACGTTTTGTTCTAACGGAAACGCGGTCGCTTCCGTCGCAATGTTAGTCTATTGTTGTTCTTGCCAAACGTTGAAGGAGGCGCGTTTTTCAAAAGGCAAACGCTCCGCTTTCGGCGGTTCGGTCGCGAGCGCGCCGATCGGCAAAACGATTTGCACGCGCTTCCCTTCCGGAATTTGGAGAAGACGGGCAATCTTTTCGGCGACTTGGTCGCGACGCAGGACGCCGTCGAGCCAAACGGAATAGAAGCCGAGCGCCGTGATCGCGAGCAACATATTTTGAACGGCGGCGGCGCAGTCTTCCTTATAGAAGGAAAGATCGGCAAAAACGGGACGTTCGTCCGCGACGCAAACGATCGCCGCTTTCGCCGTTTTGCAAACCGGCGTCGGGATAATTTCGGCAATTTGCGCAAGAATTTCCGGATCGTCGACCGCGACGAAGGACGGCGACTGCGCGTTGCAAGCCGTCGGCGCTTCGATCGCCGCTTCGAGAATCTTCGTCAACGCTTCCCGAGGAACCGGAGCGTCGGTAAATTCGCCGCGATAACAACGTCGACGCGCGACCGTTTCGAAAAATTCCATCGTTATTCCCTCTTCTTTTCCGTTTTTCCTTTAACTCGGCTCGAACGCCGCAATCCGTCCGAACGACGCGCGCCGTTCGAGAAAACGCCGTCGTTCTAATTCGACGTTTTTCCCGTCCGCCGACAACCGAAGCGGCAAAAGGACGGATATGCCGATTTTAACGGCGCCAATTCGTCCTAACGAACGTTTCGCCGCGTTAAAATCGGCCGACTTCCCGCCCTTTTCGCGTTCTCACTGCGAAATATGGAAGAGCAAGACGTCGCCTTCTTGAACGACGTACTCTTTCGTTTCGCGGTGATTGAGCCCCGCCGCCTTGACTTCGCGCTCGCTTCCGAGACGGATCAGGTCGTCGCAAGCGATCACTTCGCAACGGATGAACTTCTTGATGAAGTCGGTGTGAATCTTCCCGGCCGCCTCGACCGCGGAGCTGTTTTTGCGCGTCAACCAGCTGCGGACTTCCTTGTCGCCGGCGGTCAAGAAAACCATTTGACCGGACGCGTCCATCAACGTGCGAACGACTTTGTCGCGTCCGACGCGGCTCAACCCCATTTCTTCCAGGAACGCGTCCGCTTCCTCCGGCGCCATCTTCGACAATTCAAGTTCAAGCCCGACCGAAACGGCGAGAACCGGCTCTTTTTCCGTCGCAAATTTGTTATATTGCTCAAAATCGGTTTCATCGTCGCCGGTGTTGACGAGAATCATTCGACGTTTTTCCGTCAAAAAGCGGAAGGAGCGCGTCGCTTTGTATTGCTCTTCGGTCATTTCTTCGGCGAGAAGCGGATTCCCGGCTTCGAGTCGTTCGCGAATAATTTTCAGCGTTTCGTACTCGATTTCGAGCGCTTCCTGCTCTTCCTTCGAGCGACGGCGCTTGAATTGTTCTTCGATCTTTTCAATGCGGTTCGTCGCGATTTCCAAGTCGGCGAGAATCATATCTTCGACGAACGCTTGCATTTCCGCGTCGACTTTCGAACCGTCGAAAGCCGGAACGAGGCAAACCAAATAGTCGGCTTCGCGGAGGTGCGCCAACTTCGCGACGTTCCCGATATGATCGCGGTTGAGGCCGGGGGTGTCGACAATTTCCATCGCGGCGTAAGTAACTTTTTTCGGCTTGTAAATTTCGCAGAGCGCTTCGATGCGCGGCTCCGGAATCGTCGCCATCGCCGATTGCGACGAGTGAACCGCCGACGGGTCGGGCGTCGCGCCGCTCAACCACTCGAACAAGGAACTTTTACCGCTACCCGCGTACCCAACCAATCCAACTTTCATATCGTT
>JAFYVO010000188.1 GCA_017549085.1 Thermoguttaceae bacterium | reverse complement strand
CGCCGCTCTGCAACTTCGAGTACGCCGGTCGTCTTTCGGAAGCGGTGCAACTCGGCGCCGTTTCGCTCCGCGCGGGCAAAGTCAAGCTCGAATGGGACGCGAAGGCGATGAAGATCGTCAACAACGCCGACGCGAACAAGTTCCTGCAAACGGAATACCGCGAAGGCTGGGACGTCTGATTCCGTCCTAACGCTTGCGTTTCTTAACGTTGCGTCAACGCCGCGTCGACGTTTTCTTCGTCGACGCGGCGTTTCGTTTTTCCGCGTTTCCGGTCGTTTGCGCCAACGTCGGTAAAAGTTCCGACGCCAACGCGCCTCCGCTTTCCTTTTTTCCCTCCGCGTCCAACGCCGTTCCTTCCCGCCAATGACCGTTAAAAATCTCTTCGGAAAAATCGCCGGCTCCGCGTTGCAAGCCGTCGGCAACGTCGCGAACGTCGTCGGAAAAACCGCGAGCGCGGCCGGTAAAAAACTTGCGAAAAGCGACGTTCTCGACGTTCCCGCCGCCCAACCGCCCCTTCTCGACGTTCCCAACGTCGCCCCCGATTCCAAATCAAACGCCGAATCGAATGAAGGCGGTTTCCTCGAACGCGTCGCGGAGGCGGCGGAGCAACTGAATCCGTTCGCGAAACCGGACGACGGTTTGAGCGACGAAGACCGCGCGTTCCTCGAACTCCTCGATCTCGACGCGCTCGACGAAAAAGACGACGAACCGGACGACGCAAGATTCGGCTTTTTCAACGTCGCCCAATTTTTTAAAAAGCGTTCCGAAGACGACGCCGACGCCCTTTCCGACCCGGATTACGAAGCGAAAAAAGCGGCCGCCGCCGTTCCGCGTCGCGCCAACTTATTCCGGATTCGCGACCTCTTTATTTTCGATACGTTTTTAACGAAAGCGAAAAAAGTCTACCTTTACAAGTCGATCAAACGCGTCGTTTTGCGCTCGAACGTCCTTATGCCGCCGGCTCCGCTTCCGCTTCGAGTTCTCAATTCCGCGATCGAGCGTTCGCTCGACTGGGAAACATGTTCGATACTTTGGCCGAAACTTTTCGGCTCTTCGCCGAAGCGCGCGGCGAAACAGGGTTTCCTATACGGCGCGATTCTAGGTTTGCCTGCAAACAAGGTTCCGCATTTTCAGATTTGGATCGAAATGAACAACGAAGACGGCGAAACGCTTATGATGACGTGCGACGATAAATGGATATCGAACTTGGCGCTGAAAAAATTCTTAACGGCGGTCGAACAGAGCGGCGCGCGTCCGGAAATTTGGCGAGCGGGTCGATTCACCGGGAAACTGCGCCAACTTCGCGCCCCCCAATTATCCCGCGTCCGTTTTACGTTGCGCTTTTCGCAAAAAATCGGAATTTTCCTTTTGATTTACTGTCTTATCGCCGCGATCGTCGATCTTTGCCTGAACTAAACGTTTTAATTTACCCCTTAAGAATCGTCGTCCGTCGCCGCGCTAAAATCCCAAACGTCCCCGACGCCGTTTTCCCTTCGACGCGTCGACAAGGCAAAATAGGCAAGACAAACAAACGGCGCAAGCGTCAAATTGAAATCGCCGAGCGCGACGAGCGTTGCTCAACCGCAAGAAAAAACGACGAGAACGTCGATTGGAAATCGCCGAGCGCGACGAGCGTTGGCCGACCGCAAGAAAAAACGACGAGAACGCCGATTGGAAATCGCCGAGCGCGACGAGCGTTGGCCGACCGCAAGAAAAAACGACGAGAACGCCGATTGGAAATCGCAGAGCGCGACGAGCGTTGGCAGACCGCAAGAAAAAACGACGAGAACGTCAAATTGAAATCGCCGAGCGCGACGAACGTTGGCCGACCGCAAGAAAAAACGACGAGAACGCCGATTGGAAATCGCCGAGCGCGACGAGCGTTGGTCGACCGCAAGAAAAAACGACGCGAACGTCGGACGTCGAAACGTCTTACGTTCGCGTCGTCAATTTTGACGAACGTTAAGCGGCGATTATTCGGCGGCTTTCTTCGCGGCTTCGGCGGCTTGGCGACGAGCGCGCGCGGCCTTCTTCCCGCGTTTCATAACCTTCGCGCCGGTTTGTTGCGTCGCGGCGCGTTCCACGCGGCGTTCGGCCAAACGGGTGCGCTTCCCAACGCGGTCGCGGAGGAAGTAGAGTTTCGCGCGACGAACAACCGACGAACGGACGACTTCGATCTTCGCGATACGCGGGCTGTGGAGCGGGAACTTGCGTTCGACGCCTTCGCCGGCGACGATGCGACGAACGGTGAACATTTCGGAGGAACCGCCGCCGCTGCGCGCGATGACGACGCCGTTGAAGATTTGAATGCGTTCTTTATCGCCTTCGAGAATCTTGCAGTGAACGTTGACGACGTCGCCGATTTCAAATTTGGAATCGCTCTCTTTTTTAGCGCGAGCTTCAACTAAACGAATGAGATCTTGACTCACGGATATATTCCTTCAATTTCTTGATTTTTTTCTCGGAAAGGCGGCGTTAAAAACTTCCGGCAAACCGCGCCGGACTAGAAAGAAAATTGAAAACGTTGACCCCGACGCTTCGTCGGAACGCTTGTCGCGATTCGCTCGAACCGCCAATTCCAATTAACTCGCCCCTTTTATTGTTATTGAAAATCAAACGTCGACGTTGTTTTCGGTCGCGTCGGCGGCGTCCGGCGTTTCGCTCGGCTTCGCTTCGACGACGTTTTCCGGTTCCGCGATCTGTTCCGGCTCTTTCGCCTTTTTCGATCGCTTCTTTTTCTTCTTTTTCTCGTCTTCGTCGATCTTCATTTCCTCGCCGTCCAACAAATCGGGACGCCGAGCCAGCGTTTTTTCTCTGCGGTTGCTCAATCGCCAACGTTCGATCGCGCCGTGGTCGCCGCTCAGGAGAATTTCCGGAACGGTCAAACCGCGATATTCGCGCGGTCGCGTGTATTGGTCTTCTTCAAGGAGCCGGTTTCCCGAGGAGAACGAATCGACCACCGCCGAATTTTCGTCTCCCAACACGCCCGGAATCAAACGCATGACGGAATCGATAACGACCGCCGCCGCAACTTCCCCGCCGTTCAAAACGTAGTCCCCGATGGATATTTCGTCGGGCTGCAGGATTTCTACGACGCGCTGATCGAACCCTTCGTAACGTCCGCACAACAGAAGAATCCGCTCTTCTTGAGCCAACTCTTCGACGACGCGCTGCGTCAGCGGACGGCCTTGCGGCGTCAACATCACCAAACGACCGGGTCGCTCGGCGAACGTTTGCACCTCTTCGACGCAAGGGACGATTCTGTCGACTTTCAACACCATGCCGGGTCCGCCGCCGAAGGGACGGTCGTCCATCGTGTTGTGTTTGTCGTTCGCCCAATCCCGCATATTGTGGAGATGAACTTCGAGCGCGCCGCGTTCGATCGCGTCTTTCAACAGACTTTCCGAAAGATAACCTTCAAAAATTCCGGGAAACAACGTCAAAACGTCGAATCGCATTCGCTTTATACCCCCGGGCCGCGAAAATTCGGAGTCGCTTCGCTCGGAGCCGTTTTTATTTTTAAGCTCTTCGCAAAATTTCACCGAGTCGCGCCCATTCTACCAGGCGGTCGACGACAAATTACCGGCGTTTTCGACGCGTTCGCGTCTCAACGCTCCGCAAAAATTACTTCGCTTCGCTCGTTCGAGCGTCGAACCGAAATTATTCGGCGTCGACGGACGGACGACGACGGCTTTGAGCCAAACGTTCGAACGCGGCTTGTTGCGCTTCGAGGCATTTGCCGTTCGGGCCGTACTTTTTGATCAAAACGGCGCATTTGTCGGTCGGTTGAGCGCCGACGCCGAGCCAGTAAGCGACGCGTTCGTTCTTGAGAACGACGCGGGCGTCCGTTTCCGGAACCATCGGGTCATAGTAACCGAGTTCTTCCAAAACGCGACCGTCGCGCGGGCAACGAGCGTCGACGGCGACAACGCGGAAAAACGGGCGGTGCTTGCGACCGAACTTCTTCATACGAATTTTAACAGCCACTTAAAACTCCTTCGTCAAAAGGTATTTCATTATTTTTGAATCGTTCGGAAATTTAAACGATTCGGTTCGTTTATCGTCGACCTTTTCGGCGCGACCGCCCGAGTTTCGGGGGGACTCGTCCGCGCTGCGCGAACGTCGCGGCGCCAACCTCCAACGTCGACTCAATTTAAGAGGGCGTTTCCAACCAACTTAAATATTCTCTAACCTCCGAACTCTTTAACGCTAAAAAGCTCGGAACGCGGCGACGTTAACTTCTCGCCGCGGCGACCGGAACGCGTTTCCGGTCGTTTGTTTTCTCGTTTCTCGCTTTTACCGATTTTTCGGTAAAATTTACGCGCGACTCTCTTCGGTAAAAATTACCGACGTCGCTTTTTTACTTACGCTTCTTCTTGCGACGCTCTTTTTCAAGGCGTTTGCGTTGCTCGGCGCGTTCTTTCGGGGTCAAGCGTTTGCCGGTCGTTCCCTTTTTCATCGGGCCGAACATACCGAACGGATTGACCGACGCTTGTTGCGTCAGTTGCTGCATCGCGCGCATCCGATCGCCCATTCCCATCGACGAAAAACTTTTGACCATCGTCGCCATACGCTCGTGCATCTTCAACAATTCGTTGACTTGCGCCGTTTCAACCCCGGCGCCGGCGGCGATGCGCTTTTTGCGACGCAGGTCGATAATGTCGGGACGCCGGCGTTCTTCCGGCGTCATCGAGTCGATGATCCCGCCGATTTTGCGCATTTCTTTGTCCGGGTCGACGTTCAATTCGCCGAGCAAACCGCTAAGGCGCCCCATCCCCGGGATGAAGCTCATAATTTTGCTCATCGAACCGAGACGACTCGCTTGCGACATTTGTTTGCGGAAGTCGTCGAGCGTAAAGACGCCCTTCTCCATTTGCTCTTGTTGGCGGCGAAGTTCTTCTTCGTCGAGCTTCGCTTGCGCCGTTTCGATGAGCGTCATTACGT
>JAFYVO010000019.1 GCA_017549085.1 Thermoguttaceae bacterium | reverse complement strand
CGCCGGACGTCGTCGCCAACTTTTCCGCGTCGACGGCGCCGAACGGCGACTTTTCGCAGCCCGGTTCCGCCGCCGCGCTCCTCGGCGCGCTTTCCGCCGACGCGAACCGCCTCGACGACCGCCCGAGCGACCCGTTCCGAACGCTAATTTGGCGCTCCCTCCCCGGCGCGATTCAAGCCGCCGCCGACCCGACCGCTTATCCGGAACACTTAACCGCTTGCGGTCTCGAACCTTGGAACGTCTCCAAAGCGACGCTCGCTTGCAAAGGGAAGAAGCAAGGGAACGTCCTGTTAGACGCGTCTTACTTTTGCGGAACCTTGGGGCGACCGGTCGGCGAGATCGCGAAAAACGCTCGCGAAATTCTCGGAGCCGACGTTAAAATCGCCGAAACGACGAACTTTCAAACCCTTTTCGGCGCCGCGAACGCGACCGACGGCGGCGCGTCGTCCGCGACCTTTTTCGGCGGCGTCGCGATTCCTCGCGGGAGCGAAGCGCGGCGGTCGGCGCAAGTCGGCTTGAGCGGGCAAATCGACGCGTTGAGCGAACGGGCGACGCTCCGTCGGCAAAAACTCGGCCTCGTCGACGCGCTGACGCGTCAAAATGCGAAAAATAGAAAAAGCGGCGAACTTTTACTCGCGCAACTTCGAACCGAAACGCGGGGCGCCGACGTCGATTTTGCGATCGACTACTTGACGCAAGCGGGACGCAACTTCGCGGCGCTCGGGAATTGGCTCGCGGCGGAAGAGGCGTTTTCGATCGTCGCGCTCGACTTAGCGGCGGCTCCTAAAGCCCGCGACGCGTTGACTTGGCTCGTCCAATATTATTGCGGTTCGGAACCGGCTTGGCGCGTCCAAGAAACGAACCGCTTCAACGAAACGAACGTCGGCGTTCCGAACGCGCCCGATCTCGACGCGACGGCGCAAACCGACGGCTTGCTCGGCGGCGTTTTCAGCGGAAACGGCGCGAGCGGCGGTCTCGTCGACGCTCGTTCCGGCGGCGGACGCGGAACCGGTTCGCTCGTCGACGCTCGTTCCGGCGGCGCGGCGGCGGGCGACGCTCCCTCCGAAGAGCCGATTTCGTCGAACCCGACCTTTATCCCGGAAAAGCCCGACGTCGTTTTAGGAACGACGCCCGGTTCGCGTTCGTCTCTTGCGCTCGACCCGTCGGCGACGCTCGGCCCCCGACTCGCCAACGCGGAAAATCTCGGCGAAACGCTCCGCGCGGTCGCGCCGGAAACCTTTATGTCGCCGCAAATTCGCTTCCCGTTGGCGGCGGCGCAGCGGGCGCGCGGCGACGTCGCGGGCGCGCTCCGTTATTATTGGAACCGTTCGATCGCGTCTCGGGCCGACCTTTGGGGCGCGCGGGCTCAAGCGGAGTATTGGCTCGCGACGCCGGAACGCTCGGTTCTCCCGAACGGCGAAACCGGATGCCCGTTCGCGACCGCTCTTTGCCGCCGCGCGCCGGGTCGCCCTTATCTCGACGGAGATTTCGAGCCGACCGTTTGGGACGCCGCCGCGCGTTTCCCGTTGACGACGCCGTTTGCGGAACTCCCGCCGAACCGCGAGTTGGACGCCGCCGAAATTGCGCTCCGCGACTGGAAAGCGGAAAACCGCGCCGCGTCGACGGAGTTGGGAACGCAAGTTTCGCTCCTCCGCGACGACCGCTTTTTATACGTCGGCGTCGTTTGCCCGAAATCGACGGCGTTTCGTTATCCGACGGTCGACCCGGAAAACCCGGAACCGCCGCGACCGCGCGACGGCGACCTTTCGGCGTCGGATCGCGTCGAGTTCCGAATCGATTTGGACGGCGATTACGCGACGGCGTTCGAGTTCGCTTTCGACTGTCGCGGTTGGGCGGCGGACTCGCTCTTCGGCGACCCGTCTTGGACCCCCGGCGTTTTTGTCGCGCAAAACGAAACGAACGTCGACTGGACGCTCGAAATCGCGATACCGTTCGAAGCGTTGGCGGCGCGCCCCCCGAAAAGCGGCGACGTTTGGCGGTTCGAAGCGCGCCGAATCGTCCCCGGCGTCGGCGTCGAGTGCTGGAACGTCGAAAACTCAAACCGCGCCCGCGACGCGTTCGGCTTCCTAACGTTCGAGTAGCGCGCGCCGTTTAAAGTCGTCCCTTTCTTAAAAACGTTACAAGCGTTAAAAGCACAAGGCGACGCCCGCGCCGCCGACGTTTAAACGCCGCCGACAAGCCGTCGCCAATCGTCGGCGCGACGTCCGCCGCAACCGCCGAGCGTTCCTTACTTTACCGAACGTTCTCCGGAACGACGGGAGGACGGAAGAGCAAGCGCCCGGGGCTATTGAACGGCTCGCGCCAACGCGTCGATCTTTTGGGGGTTTCGGCCTTGAAACGGCGAATCATAATCGTCGCGGACGCCGTTCCCTTCTCGATTCCCAAACGCAAATCAACCGCTTTAAATTTCGCGACTCCCAAGCTGTTAACCGGCGCAACGACCCCGCCGAAGGTAAATTCGACGGGAGCAGCCCAAAACGGGTCGTTTACGTCGACGACGACGGCGATTTCAGTTTCCTCTGAAACGTCGAAAGGAACTCGAAATTCAGCGCGCCAATACAAGGGCGACTCGCGCTCTTCCGGCGATTCCAAGTAGAAAGAGCAAGAACTCGCTTTCGGATACTTGTTGCGGAAAAACTTTTTAACCATTTTTATAACGGAAACTTGCGTCGGACTGCCCGCCGCCCGCATTCGCGCTTCGTCGACGTCTTGCCACAACGCGTCGAGCAAGTTTTTCCCTTCCCCAGTCCCATTAACGAATCGCAATAACGGATCGACCCAGCGGCGCGCGTCCACAATCCCGACGTTATTTGCGTTCAAGCCGTTCCATTGAGTTTTTTCTTGCCCGCCGGACTTTGCGAGTCGCCAAAAACACGCGCTTTCAATCGCCCGACGCGTCGTCAAGACGCATTTCAAGAGTTTCTCGTCGTCTTCAGTCGAAAAAACCGTCTTGGAAAACTGAACGTTTTTCCTCCAATCCTCGCTTTTCGGTTTCCCCCCCCTGTCCCAACTTTTTTCCTCTCGCGGGGGCGACGTTTCTTTGGCGGCCGATCGGGCGTCATTTTTTAACTCTTTCATCGCTTCTTTCCAAGCGTCTTCGTCGATCGTTCCGAACGCCAAAACGTTCTCGCAAATCTTTCTCCAAGCGGCCAAGTTACGTCGGCAACGTTGTCCAAGCGAGGAGCCGCCGATTTTTTTATCTTGCCCAAGGTTCCAGAAACCGCTCAGATCGGAGTACGACGCCGCGCCGTTCGAGAAATAAAGCGCCAATAACCCTGCTTCCGCCGGTTTCTCTTTATAAAATCTGTCAAAGAGCGACTGTATCTCGAAGAGCGGCGCCTCGGTTTCGTCGAATTTTACCGCGTTTGCGCCGAACTCTTTGAATTCGTCGCTCTTCTTTTTTTCTCCGCGCCGCTGCTGTTGAATGTATTTATGAACGACTCGCAAAGCTTCGACTTCAACCCACTCGCGAAGCGACGCGGTCGGGCGCTCTTTAAGCCAATAATCGACGCTGTTAACAAAGTTTTTCCTCGTTCCTTCCGCGAACAACCGTTCATAGACGTCGGAAATATAATCTTCAAGGTTATAACCAAGTCCCTTGGCGCGCAGAAACGTTATCGACGCGACAAAGGGCAACACCCATTGGACGAACGCGGTTTCAACGATTCCCGGCGCCTTGACCCGCTTATCGCAGTCCAAAAGAATCAGCGCCAAAAAACGATCGTCGCGTTCGGAGTCGTACTCGTATCCCTCCTCGGAGAGCCAGACGTCGCGAAACCAAGCGAGAACTCCTGGCTCAAACGCAAAATAAAGCGCCGCCGCTTTTTGCTCGAACGCTCGTTCGCCGCGAGCGCGGACTTTATCGCGCCACTTTTCGAAAAATTCTCGTTCCCACCTCGATTCCAGAAGGGACTCCGCGTCGTATTCGCGGCGTTTTTCCGGATTGCGTTTAAATTCAAGATATTCGCGTCGGGTTTCAGGATCGAACGCGATCCAAAACCTAAGGATGAAGCGATGATTTTTCATCACCCAACCGGAGTCGTAATCGGCGTCCCAGTCGGCGAGCCAGCCAAATCGACTTGCAATCTGTCGCTTTTGCCAATTTCGCGCTTCGTCGTCTATAAACAGGTCCAAAAAATCGCGTTCATCCATCGCAATCGCTCCTTAATTTGTTTTTTAAACGTTAAGCGGTTATCCCTCGTTAAGTTTGCCCTTGTTTTAAGAAAGGCGGGCAATAACGTTAAACGTTGACGGAAAACTCGGGACGGAGTCGTTTAAGCGTCTGTGCGCCGTTGATTGTACGCAATCGACGCGGAAATTCAATAAAAATCCATTTAAAGAACTAATTTTCTCCTTCGTTTCTCATTTTTTTCACCGTTTCGTCGTTCGGCGTTCGCGGTTCGCGGTTGCAATCGACGACGCGTTCGTTTATAATGCAATATGCAAGCGCGTCGCCAAGTTTCGCCGCTCTTTCCCTTTCCCTCAATGTTAAAAATTTTGCGTCTTTGCCTATAGAGGACAAATTTCATTATAAAAACAACGTCGTTCCCCGCCCCGTGTTAAGGAGATTTCCCGATGAAACACATCGCCCCGTTCTCGTTTTCGTCGACTCGCCCGCGACGTCCGTTTCGTTTCCTTCGGTTGAGCGCGGCGCTTTTCTCCGCCGTCGCGGT
>JAFYVO010000187.1 GCA_017549085.1 Thermoguttaceae bacterium | reverse complement strand
GGTCTTTTCCCTCTTCGCTGAACTCGTTCGAGTTCGGTTTGAAGAGGAGATCGTCTTGCAGTTCGATCGTCGCGACGTCGCCGTCGCGGCGGATCGGGAGGATTTTCGGGTCGGAGAGGCGCAAGTCGAGCGCGGCGACGCTGCTGTTCGGGACGACGACGGTCGAGGAGTCGCGGCGGTTCGCGGCGTCTTGAAGGCGGCGACGGCGTTCGAGGAACTCGCGTTCGGCGCGCAGTTCGTTCGCGTCGGCTAAAAGAGCGCGGTTTTTCTCGGCGAGTTCGGCGTTTTGGCGTCGGAGCGCGGCGACCGTCTCCTCCGCGTCGCGGCGGTAGGTCGCCGTTTGCCGGAGAAGGGACTCGTTCGCGTCGACTTGGCGGCGGACGTCGGCGCGCGCTTCGAGAAGTTCTTCGCGGAGTCGGCGCTCTTCGCGTTGTTCGACGGCGCCGAAATCGCCGGGCGCTCCGGTCGCGCTCGCCGACGGATTGAAGGCGGGGAGGGACGGCGGAACCGACGCCGGGTCGACGACGGGCGCGGGGCGGGCGGACGCGTTCGCCGGAGTCGCGTAAAAACCGCCGAGGGGCGCGTTCGACGGCGGCGGTTGAACGGGAGACGCGGCGGGAAGCGCCGAATAGTCGATCTTTTCGACGAGGGGCGTCGGCGCGACGGGGGCGGGCGAAGTCGGTTTGCGGGCGAACGTCAACGAATCGGAGACGCAACCGACGAACGTCGGGAGGAGCGCGGCGGCGAGCGGAGCGCAAGGGGGAAAGGGGCGGCGCATAAACGTTTCGCTTTCTTGGGCAAGGGAGAAAAATCGACGGCGCGGCGGAAAAGGCCGGAACGTCGGGTCGCGAAAAGTTTAGAATCGCGTCGCCGAAAGGGGGAAGGTCGGAACGATTTTCGGGCGAAATTATCGATTGCGCGGCGAAAAGTGAAAATGACGAGAATAGGCAAAATCGCGAAGATAAAGGAAGCGCGGGAATAAAAAGGTCGACGCGCTTGCGAGAAACGCGTCGACCTGCGACCGCCGCCGGAAAGAACGCCGAATCGTCGAAAAAGGAAAAGGAAAACGACGAACGGCGCTTTCAAGAGCGCGGCGGTTAAAGCGGCGCGAGCGCCGGAACGCTCGCGTCGCAAAGACGACTAATGTTGGAAATCGGCAAGCCCGTAAAGTTCGAGCGCGAGGTCCTTAACCCCCTTCAAGTCGAGCTTGCCGGTTCCCAAAATCGGAATCGCGTCGACCTTGCGGAAGTTCGCCGGGGACGGAACCCAAAGTTGCGGGAGCCCGGTCGCGGCGGTTCGTTTGCAAAGGTCGTCGATATCGAGCGGAAGGTCGGTGTAAAGGACGACCAACTTTTCGCCCTTCTTCTCGTCCGGAACGGCGGTAACGACGAGGCGGAGCCCCGTTTTCGCGTCGTCGTCGGACGCGGCGGCGTTCGGATCGGCGTTCTCTTTCTCCCAATCTTGAACGACTTGCGCCAACCGCTCTTCGATGAGGCCGTGCGGCGCCATTTCGCCGCCGATCTTCGACATGCGGGTTTCGCGCCCGGTGATGAAGATGAAGTTGTCTTCGTCGATCTTCGCAATGTCGCCGGAGACGTACCAACCGTCGCGGAAAATTTTCGCGGTGCGCTCCGGATCTTCGTAATAGCCGGGCGTGATCGAGTTGCTCTTGACGACGAGCATCCCGGAGACGTTTGGCGGGAGTTCTTCGCCGGTCGTCATATCGATAACCTTGGCGACGAAGTTCGGGCTCGTGCGACCGATCGAACCGGCTTTATGGTAGGGCGAAAAATCGTCCGGAGCGCGGTGCGGCGGCTTGTTGACCGACATAACCGGCGCCATTTCGGTCGCGCCGTACCCTTCGCAAAGGTCGTAACCGAACTTTTCCTTCCAAGAGGCGCGCAGGTCGGACGGCGTTTTCTCGGCGCCCGGCACCGGGAAGTCGATCGACTCGAAGTCGGCCGCGTCGCAACGGCGCAGGTAGGAGCGTAGGAACGTCGGCGTCGTCGGGAAAAGTTTCGGTCGGTAACGGCGCGCGACTTCGGCGACCATACGCGGTTCGAGCGGGTTGAAGTGGTAGAAGCAGCCGTACGGGTAGGCGAGCGGGAACCAAATCGACGTCGTGTAGCCGAACGAGTGGAAGAACGGCAGCGTCGCGAGGAGCGAGTCGTCGACTTTCGGCGTCGCGGATTGGGCGAAACTTTGCATATTCGCCGCGATGTTGCCGTGCGTGAGCATAACGCCCTTCGGCATCCCGGTCGACCCGCTCGTGAAGACGATCGTGTTCAGGTCGGTCAACTTTTGTTTCGTCAAACCGAGGCGGCGTTCGAGGAGCCAAGTCGGCGTCAACGAGTCGAGGAGACCGAGGATTTTGTCGATTTTCGCGATGTTCGGCGCGAGTTGTTCCAAAACGAGGAGTTCCGCGTCGAGGGCGAGGTTCGGAAGTTTGGCCAACAACTTTTGCGACGTCAAAATCTTTTTGATTCCGACTTTCTTAATGCAATAGTTGTTGATGTCGTTCGTGAAAGTGTAGTTCAGGTTGATCGGAATCCGGCGGTCGAACGCGACGGCGCCGTTGATCAGCGCGCCGATCGTCGAGGTCGGAAGGAGGATCCCGACTTTCTCGTCCGAACCGAGGACGCGGCGAAGGGCGCGGCGCAGAACGAGGATTTGCAACAACGCTTGTTTCCCGGTCGCTTCGCGCTTCGTCGAGTCGCCGAATTGGAGCTTTTTGCCGACGACGCGGAGGTTGCGAATCGCGCGGCGCGCCGGAACGAGGAGGCGGCAGTTTTCCGGGTGGAGGCGGTAGCTTTGAACGTCGACTTCCAACTCTTGAACGACGTGGAGCAAGCGTTGCGAAACGTGCGCGTCGTCGCGACCGGCGGCGCGTTCGGCGGCCAAGGTCGTCGGCGCGCCGAAGGAGATCGCCGGGCGGTACGGGGATTTCGTTTTATGCCCTTCGAACTTCGCGTAACCAAAACGACTGCCGAAGAAACCGGAGATCGCGAACGGAACGACCGGAACGTCTTCCGCCCCCTTCAACATCGCGAGGAAGCCGGGTTGGAAACCGCGCATTTGGCCGGTGCGGGTGAGGGCGCCTTCGGCGAAAATGCAGACGACTTCGCCGTTTTGCAGCGCGGCGCGGCTTTCTTTCAACATCGCGACGATCGAGCGGCGGTCGCCCGGAACGATTTGGATAACGCCGGTTTTGCGGATAACGAACTTCGCGAGCTTGCTGTTCAGCGGCAAAAAGCCTTCGTCGGCGACGAAGCGAACCGGACGCGGCGAAGCGCAGTAAACGATCAACGCGTCGAGGTAAGAAACGTGGTTCCCGACGAGAAGAGCGCCGCCCTTTTCCGGAATGTTTTCAAGGCCGTACTCGCGCAGGCCGTAATAGCGACGCAGCCAAAGCGAAACGAAGAAGCGAATCGTCGGAATCGCGAAACCGCGCAACGACGCGAAGAAGACCGGGAGCGAAATCAAACCGCAAACGAGCCAAATTTCCTTCGCGTCGAGCCCGAAACTGCCCGCGAAAACGCCTTGAAGCGTCGCGAAAATCGCCATTCCGAGGAACGAGTAAAAGTTGTACGCCGCCAAAATGCGACCGCGGCTCGTTTCTGGGCTTTCCTTTTGGAGCGCGGCCAAGAGCGGAACGTCGTAAAGACCGGCGGAGAGGCCGAGCCCGGCGAGCGCGACCGCGCCGAAGATGAAACCGACGGTCGACGGCGACGCGACGGAAGCGCCTTCCGGCAAAACGACGCCCGGCGTGAAGTACAAAACGACGCAGAAAAGGACGATCGCCGCCGCGCCGAGCGGAACCAAACCGGTTTCGACCCGACCGCGGGAAAGTTTCCCGGCGACGAGCGCGCCCCCGGCGATCCCCAACGAAAGGGCGCCGATCAACCAACCGACGTAATCTTGGCGAACGAGGAGCGTTTCCGTCGCGAATTTGTCGATGTTCGACTGCGCCAACGCGCCCAGCCCCCAGAAGAAGGCGCTGGCCAACGCGACCCAGAAGAGATAACGGCAACGGAAAAGCGAGCGTAAATCGACGAACGTTTGGCTGAACGGATTGACCGGGAATTTCGCGTTCGGGTCGGCCGCCGGAATCGACGGAAGGAACAGACTCGAAACCAAGCCGACCGTCGCGACGCCGATAATGACGCTCGCCCAAACCGCCGGAGCGTTCATACCGCCGCTTCCGGGAATCGGCGCTTCCGGGTTCAACGTCGACCAAACGAAGAGGTAGCCGCCGACGAGCTGACCGCCGACGCAAGCGAGCATCGAGGTCGCCGAAACGTAAGCGTTCGCCTGCGAAAGACGCTCTTCCGGAACGAGGTTCAAGATCGAACCGTATTTCGCCGGGCTGAAAAACGCGCTCTGCGACGCCATCAGGAAGAGCGTCAGGAGCATAAACGGAACCGATTGCGTCATAATCGCCGCCGTTCCGAGGATCATAATCAGCAATTCCGCGACTTTCGCCCAAATCATTACGTTGCGGCGATTAAAACGGTCGCAAACGTACCCGGCGTAAGTCGCCAAGAAGAGGAACGGAACGAGGAACGCGAGGGAGCCGATCATACGAATGGAGTCTTCTCGCCCGATCCAACCGGCGGCGTACTTGCCGATCGGAATGATCAGCCAACGGAAAATGTTGTCGTTGAGCGCGACCAAAAACTGCGTGATCAAGAGCGCGACGAACCCGCGGGTCCAAAGGGGCTTTTTATCGATTGGCGCCGTTTTCATAGAACGTCTAATTTTTGTTTTGGAGGTTGTTTTCTGTTGCTTAATGTGAAGGCGTCGCCGTTTTTCAACGCTTGGTCGGCGACCGTCGAGGAAGCGTCGTCGGCGAAGGTTGGTCGACAACGCGGCGCGAAATCTCTTGCGATCGGCGCTTTTCCTGTATTTTCTTCTTCTAATGATAACGTCAAAACGCGCTTCTGACAAGGCCCGAAGCCTCTTGAAGATGACGTTTTTTTAAAAAATGTCATCTTAACGCCCGCTTTATTGGCATAAAGCGAAACTTGTTTTCAAATAAAAAAGCGATATCGTCGCGAATTTTAGTTTGAGGAGCGGTTGTTGTTTTTTGAACGCTTGGCGT
>JAFYVO010000186.1 GCA_017549085.1 Thermoguttaceae bacterium | reverse complement strand
TCGGACTTTTAAGATTGGAACGCGATTCAAGCTCCGCGCCCGCCGCGCTGACGAACGCCCAAGCCTCGTCGCCGCGGGATTTGGAAGTTAGCCAATGCAGGTAGGCGGCGCCGATTTCGCCGAGTCGAATCTTCGATAGCGCGGCGCTCGGCCCGTCTTCCCGCGTCGCTCGCAAGGTTGCGTCGAACGCCGCTTGAAACGCTCGCTCGATCTCCGCGTCGAACGTTTCGCAACGTCGCGCCGCGCCGTCCGCGTCCGCGACGCGATCGCCGTCGTCTTCAATTTTTCGCTCGGCGACGCGGAGGGTCGCCGCTTGAAGTTGCCAAAGCGCGCTCCAACTCGTCAACACTTCCGCGTCGTTCGGCGGATTCAAGGCTTCCCAACGTCGCGACGCGGCGATCGTTTCCTCCGTCGCCAAGAGAACCGCGCCCTTCTCAAAATAAAGGTCGGTCAACTTGTCGAGCGCCCAAGAAGTCGGGGCCAACATCCCCCAATCGCCCGCGAGCAAACGTCGCTCGACGACGCGAACGCAAATCGTTAAATCGACAAAAAGAGCGCGCGCTTTCGGATCGTCCGCCGTCGACTTCGCGAACGCTCGCCGAGCCGCTTCCAAACGCTCGCGCCGGCGTTCGTTTTCCTCGACCGCCGCGTCGCCGAACATTTCCTCGTCGGCGCCGTCTTCCCGTTTTTCTTCGTTCCCCGCTTCTTCCTCCGGTCGCGTCTTTTCCGTTAAGCGATCGAACCATTTGCGCCAAAAGCGACGCGCGCCTAATTCGGTTTGAACGTTCGTTTCCGGCGCGTCTTCTCTCAACTCGCCAACTTCCCCGTTTTGCCCGTCCGCCGCAATTTCGCCGACCGTTTTTTCTTCGTCGCCCGCTTCCTTAGGACGCCCTAAAACCGACTCGACGTCGACGCTCAACAAGCGCGCGTCGTCCGGCGTCCAATCGCGCGACTCGACGACGCCGACGCGAAAACGCCGCAAATCGACGCTCGCCGCCTCAATTTTCTCCAATATTTCAAAATTTTCGCGACTTTTTTTCCGCTCCGCCGCTTCGTCGCCGTCGAACTCGAACGCCCAACTCAATTCGACGTAACGCCGCCGCAAACGCCGGAAATAACGGAGCCAAACCCGAATAACGCGCAACGCTTCAAGTTCGTCCCGCTCGGCCAACGCGCAAAGAAAAGTCGTTCGCGACAAATTCGCCGCTTCGTCGAGAAAACGCCAACGCCCGCGCCGCAAGAGCGCCGCGACCTCGCGAACGGCTTCGCGAACCCCCTTCGACGCGTCGGGCGCCCCGGCTTGCGCTTGAATCGTCGCGCGACGGCAAACCGCTTCCAAATAGAACGCGACGCTCGTTTCGTCGAGTTCGCCCTCGCGGCGCGCCTCCTCGTAAATCGCGATCGTCGCTTCAAAATCCGGGAGCGCTTCGAGCGTTTTTTCCTCCAACTCGGCGCGATAGACGGCCCGTTGAAAGCGCGCTTTCGCCAAAATCAAACGCAAATCGTTTTCGTCGTCGCCGTCCCCGTCGTTCAATTCCGTTTCCAACAACTCGACGGCTTGGTCGGTCGCCGCGCGCGCCTCGTCGAAACGTCCCGTTTTGCTCAGCGCGACGTGCCGCTGCAAGAGCAACTGCGCGTACGTCGGCGCCGCGCGGCGACGCTCCGCCGGCGTCAAAACCGCGACAAAACGTTCGACTTGCTCCTGCGTTTCCGGGACGAACGTCCAAACGTTTCGCGCGACGCCCAGATCGAAAATCAGCGCGCAAGTCTCCAAAACGCGACGCGTCGGGTCGAAATTTTCCCCCTTTTTCATCGCGAGCGTCAAATATTCGAGCGCTTCTTCCAAGTCGCAAGCGGCGAGATGAAAACGTTCGGCCCGCATCCGCGCGATCGCTCGTTTGCGCAACGAGTCGTCCAACAGCGCGTAAGCGAGCGCCCGACGCGAGAGCGCGACGTCGGCCGTCAAGTAAATTTTCAACGTCGAAATCGCCTGTTCGAGCGCCGCCAACGCGTCCTCGTAAGCGCCGCGACTCAGCAAAAGCTCCGCGTGCGCCGTCGAAAGTTGAGCGTAAGGCGCGAAATACTCCTCTTCGTCGATCGCGAGCAAGCGTTCCTCGACGTCGACCGCCTCCCGCAACGCCGCTTCGGCGCCGTCTTCGTCGCCGCGCGCCCGCAAAACCGAACTCAACCGATACAAGACGTTGACCTTTTCGGCGAGGAAGGGCTCTTGCTCGAATTTCTCCAACGTCTCCAACGCTTCGCGAAACGACGCGATCGCCGGAGGCAGGTCGCCGATCGTCGCGTAAGCGTCCCCCATCGACGCCGCGACGTAAGCGAGCGACGGCTCCGCGTCCTTTTCTCCTTCGCCGACCAAATCTTCGAAGATTTCCCGCGCGGTTTGCAACGAAGAAAGCGCCGCGACCGAACTCCCCAACGCCGCGAGACAGTTCCCCTGAATTTGCCAAGCGGTCGCCAACAAACGCCGCGCGTCGGGCCCGGACGCTTCGTTCGCCCAGCTCCGAATTTGCGCGAGCGCCGCGTTCGCGCTCCCGATCGGCGGCGTCATCTCGTTGCGCAAATAGAAATAAGGGCGTTGAAGCAATATTTGCCCCAACAATTCGCGACATTCCTCCGCGTCGGCGCCGTCGCTCTCCATTTCGGCGACGAGTCCTTCGGCTTCGTCGAGCGCGGCGAACGCTTTGTCGGCGTCGGCGCGCCCCGCTTCGGCGGCGGTCTGCAAGAGGAGACGCGCCAATTCTTCGCGGGCGCCGGAATCGCCGTCGTCGATTCGCCCTTTTAAATAAGCGATTTTCTCGTCGTCCGACTTCGTTTCGTCGTCGAGAAACGCGTAATCGGGCTCGTCTTCCCAAACCGCGCCGTCGTTATAATCGGAATCAAAATCAAAAATTTCTTCCGCGTCGCTTTTCGAATCGTCCCAAGGTTCGCGCTCGTCCGTTTCGAAGAAAACGCGCTCCGCCGACGCGTCTTTCGCGCCGTCGGCGTTCCGCTCCGCCGTTCGTTTTCGCCGCTCGTTCGCGTCGGGAGCGTTTTCCGCGACTCCGTTCGTCGGTTCGTCGTCGCGCTTTTCTTCGCCGACG